>JAGWGS010000080.1 GCA_028867235.1 Nitrososphaerota archaeon
AAATATTGTGGCACCTGTGGCAATGCCATCATCTACAACTACAACAGTCTTGTTTTTTAGATCATAATTCAATCTTCCTCGAAACTTTGTCAACCTTCTTTTGATTTCTTGGAGTTGTTCAGCAATTTGCTCATCAATATAATCTTGTGTAATCCCTAGTGAATTTATTAGATCAGAATTTGGAAAAAAACTCCCATCATGCATGACTGCACCTATGGCAAGCTCGGGATTATATGGTGATCCGATTTTTCGTGATACTATGATATCAAGTTTCAACCCAAACGTCCGTGCAATTACATCTCCCGTTACAACACCTCCTCTTGGAATTGCCAAGATTACAGTATCTTCTTTTTGTATTCCTTCCAGATTCTTTACAAGTAGTTGTGCAGCATCAACTCTATCCTTGAATTTCATTTTGATCCATTAATATCCAAACGTAAAATATTTGAAACATCATCTAGATTATCAGACATGGTAATTATCTATTGTATAGCAAATATTAGATTATCACGGTTGACAATCAATCATAAAATTTAATTTTGAAAGCTGCCAAGCTGTTATGATGAATGGCAAATACAAGAATATCATGATACCGTATGACAGTTCCAAACATTCTCAGAAAGCATTAGAGATGGCAGTGGGTATGGGAGCCATGTTTGGCTCTACATTATATCTGGTAAATGTAGTAGATTTGAGTACTGTTAGTCCTCCTGGTTGGGGTCTTTCACAGGGAACAAGAAAAACTATTTCTCAAATAACAAAATCTGTGAAAAACACATCAGAATTACAATTAAAAAAGACACAACAAAAATACAGCGACTCTGGTGTATCCATGAAAGAATTTGTTTTAGAGGGAAATGTAGTTGACAAATTACTGAAATTTGCACAAGATAAAGACATTGACTTGATAATCATTGGAAGCCGGGGCCTATCTGGAATCTCAAAAATAATGACGCTTGGAAGTACAAGTAGAAAGATTTCAGAGTTGGCAAAATGCCCTGTAACCATAGTGCACTAGTACAAAGATCATGGAGGAGTCAGACTGGTATCTGCCTGCCCTTTTCTGTTTATGAGATAAATTCCAATGATCATGACACAAATTGCAGATATCTGAAACTCGCTTATTTTTTCATGTAAAAATAAAATTGCAAAAATTAATCCAAAAACAGATGATGTTGCAAAGATTACTATTGTTTTTACCACTCCGATTATGTGAAGTGATTTCAAAAATAAGAATAATGATAATGCAAATCCAACTATTCCCAACAAAAGTATGAAAGGTATGTCATTTGAAGGAATCAAAATAGGAATATTTGCAGCAAATACAACAATTAGTAAAATTAGACCTCCTATACCTGACTTGAATTGAGCTATTTTCAATACATCCACTTTTTTTGTAATTACTTTGCTGATATTGTTATCAATAGCCCAAAAAAGAGACGAACCGATAACCATAAGACTTCCAATGTCAAGATTTGTAATACCAGTTAATTCAGGAGTACCTGTAACGACTGTAGCTCCCACAGTTACCATTGCAAGTCCGATGTAACCAACACGGTTGATTTTTTCTTTGAAAAACAATATTGCTATTATTACTGTAAATACAATCTCGACATTAGATAAAACAGCAGTATTTGATGCAGAAGTAAGACGAAGCCCACTAAAAAACAAAAGCGGTGCAATTACTGCTCCTGCTATGGCAATTACTATTATTTTCAAAAAATCTTTTCTTTGGAAGGTTGTTTTCTTGCCAACAGTGGCAGGTGTGAGCGCTATTGCAGAGACAAGATACACTATACATGTTAGAACAAGAGGATTTATGGCAGCCAAAGTAGGTTTCGCAAGAGTAGTTACAGAGCCAAAACATAGTGCAGAAAGCACTGCTGCAAAATATCCAAAACCATTGGATTTGAAATTCAATATTACAAATCACGATAATTTGTTATGAAAGTGTTATGAGAGATCATTATTGTAGTACAGGATGTATCTGCAATCTAGGCATATTTTTAACTTGTATGTATATTTTCCAGTCAAGACAAGAGAACCTGATAACTTAATTATTCATATAGTATGGTATGGAATATACTCCCATGAAACTAAAAGACAAGGTTGCAATTGTCACAGGTGCATCAAGTGACATTGGACTGGAAATATCAAAAAAGTTTGTAGAAGAAGGAGCAAATGTGGTCTTGCTTGGAAGAGACATATCCAAGTTGGAAAAGACCAGAAAAGCCATTAAAGATTATGCTACAAAAACAGTGGCGCTTGCATGTGACATAACAAAAGAACCCCAAGTCATACAAGCGATAAATCAGATAACTGATCATTATGGAAGAATAGACATCCTAGTAAACAATGCAGGAATAATTACTGACCCAATACATTTTCATGAAATGACTGACGATGATTGTAATTTGTTGGTAGACACCAATTTGTTTGGCACGTTTAGGATTACAAAATCAGTCCTAGTAAAGATGCTTGAAAACAAAAATGGCGGTTCAATAATTAACATTGGTTCCATATCTGCAGAAAGAGCAATACCAAAGGTGCATCTAACAGTATATTGCACTACAAAAGCAGCCATAAACATGTTTACAAAGGGATTGGCAGTAGAATATGCGCGAAGAAATATTCGATGCAATTGTGTAAATCCTGGTATAGTAAATGCAGGGATGATAAAGTCATACCTTGATTATCCAGAGGCAAGAAAAGTATTGGAAGACAGACAGCCTTTGAACAAAATTGGAGAACCAATAGATGTGGCAAATGCTGTAACTTACCTGGCATCTGATGATGCCAAATGGATTTCTGGTGTGATACTCAATGTAGATGGTGGAAAATCAGCTTCAGAGGGCTAGTTTTTTCCAAACTTCTGAAAACTCATTCTATTCTCTTGTATATTGCCTTGAAATCTTCTGCAAGTCTATATGCAATATTTTCAAGATGAGTTACTTCAGTCATATTGGTCTTGCCAAGACCGATTTGTCTCATCATAGTGTTGCACTTGTGTACCTGCATGTGGTCTGCACTATTGTCTTTGCTTGACCATGCTTTGAAACAATCACTAAAATCAAGACAGAAATTCAGTATGATTAATTCCCAGTCTTTGTTTGATGTAGGATAACCTATGCCGTGAGCCAATTCACGAAATTCGTTACTCTTGTCAGTAAACAGCATCTTTAGAGATTTTTCTGCCTTTTTTGAATCATAGTTGTCAAGTGCATTTGAGCCTTGCATGTTAAGCCCTCTGGGAACCATTCTATTTTAAGCTCACCTTTACAAAATACTGTGTTTCTAGTGGCGTATATTGCAATGTAACAATCCGCATCATAAAGAAAAAAACAACATCAAAAAATATGCTACAAAAAATAATGTATCTGTAAGAGGACAACATCAATTGCAAAGATTCGCATGATGACTTTCACATATACATCAAAAGTGTGATGACAATTGCAAAATTCCATTTCAATATTGTGTCAAGAATCTTGTGTGATAACTAGGATCAGTCTTAAATAATTTGGACACGTACTGTAAGTCGGACGGAAACGCGGGGTATTAACCCAACATGACGTACAGAGGTATGGCAGGTAAAAACACGTTTCCGTCTCTTCTTGTTTAATCAGTGTGGAAAAAATCTCACATGAGATCAATCTTATGAATCGAGAATCTTAAATAATCACAAATCAAGTCCTAGGTGTTGCAAATTAGATTACTTGTGTTATTACTAGTCGTAGGAGGCATGTTTGTCTCATATCCAGTATTTGGTCAGGCAAGTCCAATAACAGTACAAACAGACAAGCCGTCATATGCAGATGGTAATACTATGATAATTTCAGGAAAGGTAACAGATCAATTGAACATACCAATATCAGTAGTGATAAAAAATGGACAGACACCTGTCTATATTGCACAAGCAGATGTGGATCCTAGCACCTATTCCTATTCGGTTCAAGCCGTCGCAGGTGGAAACCTGTGGAAAAGTGCAGGAACATACGAAATTGATGTGACATACGGAGGACCAGATAAGACAGTAAAGACAACATTCCAGTATACGGGTACTTTACAAAATGTACCACCAACAAACAATGCCACATCCTCTCACAATCAAACAGTTCCTGCAATCCCAGAATTTGGCCCCCTTGCAGCAATGATATTTGCAGTATCAATCATGGCCACCTTGATATTTTACGTAAAAACAAACCATTCTTTTAGGATCAAGTAATAGTATAATCAAGTAATTATCATGGGAAAAAACCAAGTGGTTTGTTTTTATACGCCATCATTCTGTGACAAATGAGGACAAGATAACAAAATGAGCTCACCCCAAGTAATATATCAACATCTCAAAGATGTAAGAGAATTAAAAGTAGCAAAAATAATGAAAAAGCCAACAATCCTGGATTCGTCTTTTGTAGCATCAAAGACAATCGGAGTGCTGGTAAATTCTGATTCTTATGATGCATTTTGCATGGAAGGAAAGGATGTTTTGACAATTAGTGCACGAGAACTGTTAGGAGTCAAAGATATTGAAGGTACAAAGATAAGATCATTGTTACGAAAGATTCAGCCTCTTTCTAGAAATGATACGATAGAAAAAGCAGCTGCAATCTTGTCTCATTATAGAATGCGCTCTGTTCCAGTAGTTGAAAGAAATGAAATTGCCGGCATTGTAAATGGAAAAGACATTGTAGAACTATTACACAAGCAGGATTTGAAATGGATATCTGCAAATACCATACTTACTGCAGACCCAATCACCGCAAACAGCACTGATTCTATTGCAACTGCACGAAAGATAATGACCACAAAAAGAATTGATCATTTACCAATAGTAAAAAACGGCAAAGTTACCCAGGTCTTGACATCAATGCACCTGTTGCAAGTGATAAAGCCTGGTGAAAGACTCGGTTCAGGACTGCGAGGTTTGAATCTGAAAAAGAAATACCAAACACAGATTGGAAATATAGGTAGCACGCGAATTCCAAATTTGAATACAAATGCTCCACTTAGCTCAGTAATAGAATCAATGCTCAAAAACGACACATCATGTTGTTTGTTGTCATTGTGGGGAAACATACATGGCATAATAACATACAAGGACATCATCAACATATTAGAGTCCAAGATACCAAGTGAAGTTCCACTATACATAGTAGGACTACCAGAAGATTATGACAGTTCTGAGATTGTCAAAACAAAGTTTGACAAGATAATTCGAAATCTCACAAAGGTATACCCAGAAGTAGAGCAAGCAAAAGCATCAATCAAGACAATTCATAATCCTTCAACCAATAGACCACACTATCAAGTAGCAGTTAGAATATCAAGCCCATACCAGACCTACAACTATACGGAAAATGGATGGGATCTCTCAAAGATCTTCGACGCAATAGGTAGCAAAGTGGTGAGAAACTTGTCACAGCGAAGCAAGAAACGTTGGAAGACCACTATAAGAAAAGTAGACAAGAAAGATATCTTCTAGGCCGCATATCTTTTGATTTTGAAAAAATTGTATCATAAGATCTAGTTGGATCTTCTCAAGTTTTAAATTAAGAATCAACATGCAATATCAAATAATGCAACGCGACTTTCAATTGACTTTGAGAATGGCAATTAGCTTTTTTGCGTTAACTATCATCTATTTGGCATTTTTGAGTTTTATTTCGATGTATTTTGGGTTAGGCATCGTTCCGATTTCAATAATTGCAGGATTGATGATTGGCGCACAATGGTTCTTCTCTGACAGACTGGTATTGTGGAGTACTGGAACCAAGATTGTGTCAAAAGAAGAGTATCCGGTATTACATGAAATAATTGAAGAGTTAGCCCAAAAGGCAAAGATTCCAAAACCAAGAGTAGGCGTTATGACAAGTGACGTGCCAAATGCATTTGCAACCGGCAAGGGTCCAAAAAGTTCTGTAGTGGTTGCAAGTACTGGAATAATGAGGATATTGACAAGAGATGAACTAGAAGGAGTGTTATCACATGAGTTGACTCACATTAGAAACCGAGATGTTACAATCATAACTTTGGCCAGTCTGTTTTCAACAATAGCATGGTATCTCATGCAATCTTCCATGTTTAGCTCCATGTGGGGAGGATATGGATATGGTGGAAGACAGCAGCAAAATGGAAGTATGTTTATCGTACTAATTGTAGCAGGAATAGTCTGGTTCCTGAGTTTTCTTATCATACGAGCAATCTCGCGATACAGAGAATTTGCAGCAGACCGTGGAGGAGCATACTTGACAGGAAAGCCAATGAATCTATCTCGTGCATTGATGAAGATAAGTGGAGAAGTAAAGACTGCTCCAGTACAGCAACTTCAAAAAATGGAGGGAATGAATGCGTTTTTCATCATACCTGCAATATCAGGTCAAAGTATTGCACAACTTTTCTCTACACATCCACCAGTTACAGAACGTGTAAAGCGTTT
>JAGWGS010000081.1 GCA_028867235.1 Nitrososphaerota archaeon
AGATTTTTTGATACTAGTTCAGAGAGCTTTATTTCAATTTCAGTAGGTGCGCAATATAGTGTACCTTTTTCCATTTGTTTTTTTACATCAGAAATTATTTCTTTGTGTAAATGGCCTAGAAGTAATGCTCCATAAGCATTACAGAAATCAAGATACTTGTTTCCATCAACATCCCACATCATACTTCCCTTTGCTTTTTTTACAAAGAATGGATATGGTGAATAATACCGAACAGGACTGTTTATTCCTGACGGAATGATTTTTTTAGCACGCATGAACAGGCTTTTGGAACTTGCCATTTAGATAGAAATTAAGTATAATTGTATTATAAGCTAATGAAAATTACGAGATTTTGTTAAAAGTTTAGTGAAGTTTTGACTGACAATTTACAATCGTATCTTTTGATGGGCTTCCAAGAGTACAGGTATTCTGTCCACTTCCACCTTGAATTATGTTGCTTCCAGTACCTACAGTGACCTGCATGTTTCCACTTCCTCCTTTGATCATGTTATCACCATTTCCTGCATAGATAGTATTTGTTCCGTTTCCTGCATAGATGATGTTATTACCATCACCTGCAATCACACAGTCTCCAGATGGACCTTCGTGGATTATGTCATTTCCGCCAAGACCTATTATCAGATTAGGCACTATTGAGCCTGTGAGGGTATCACTTGAATTTGTGCCCATCACCAAGTTATATTCAGAAGACGGTTTACCACATGCAAGAATTGTAACGGTTTGATCTAGTGTATGACTATTTCCAAATTTGTCAGTTGCAGTCCACTGTACTGTTGTTTTTCCAATATGGAATAATCCAGTAGAATTGTTTGTTATCTTTGGTGATGTATCAATTATGCCAGTACCATTTGCAGTTCCTATAACAAGAGGAGTATCAAATGCAGTTGCATCAGTGACTAAATTCTGTGGAATTACTAATTTTGGTGGCGATCTGTCAACTATTTGTACAATCTGGTTTGCAGTAGCTGTGTTTCCTGCTTCATCCTTTGCAGTCCAGGTTACAGTAGTATTTCCAAATTGAAATAGCGAGGTAGCATTATTTGTGATAGAAACTAACTGTACACCATCACTTGCAGTTGCATTTCCAATATTCACGCTAGTTCCAGTAGAACTTGTGGCATTAACTATGACACTGTGTGGTGCGACAATCTTTGGTGGAGTGGTATCTGCTACATCAATAGACTGTGTTGCATTTGCCTTGTTGCCTGCTTCATCTACTGCAGTCCACAATACAACTGTCTTTCCTAGTGGGAATGTCTTTGATGCGTTGTTAGTGATAGTTACTGGCTGGATGTCAGTAGCTGTAGCATTACCTATTGGTACTGCATTGTCTTTGAGTGATGTTGCCTCAAAGGTGACGTTGGATGGAACTGTAAGCTTTGGAGCAATTGTGTGAATTACATCTACTGTTTGTGTTGCATTTGCCTTGTTGCCTGCTTCATCTACTGCAGTCCACAATACAACTGTCTTTCCTAATGAAAAGAACTTGGTTGCATTATTTGTAAGAGACTTGACAATTCCATTATCAGTAGCAGTTGCATTTCCTAATGGAACTACATTTTGTCCAACTGATGTTGCCTCAAAGGTGACGTTGGATGGTGGAGATATCTTTGGTGGAGTGGTATCAACAATATTTACTAGTTGATTTGCAGTAGAAATATTTCCAGACTGATCAGTAGCAGTCCATGTCACTGTGGTTTTTCCAAGTGGGAATACAGCAGGAGCGTTGTTTGTAACAGATTTGATGATTCCATTATCTGTCACGGTAGCATTTCCCAGAGATACAACATTAGAGGTTGGACTAGTAGCTTCTTGGGTAACATCAGAAGGAGCATGAATTATTGGTGGAGTGGTATCTTTTACTGTTACAATTTGGGTAGCTGTTGCTGCATTACCAGATGTATCTATTGCCTTCCATGTAACAGTGGTCTTTCCAATTGAAAAGTATGGAGGAGCATCGTTGGTTACAGATTCTACACCTACCGCGTCATTTACAGATGGTAGCCCTAGATCTACAGAGTTATGATCAGGATTGATTGCTTCTATAGTAACAGGCGGTGGAGCTGTCATAACTGGTGGAGTAGTATCTTGTACAGTAATTTTTTGTACTACCTTTGCTACATTACCCCCATTATCTATTGCAGTCCAAGTAACCATGGTAATTCCGAGGGGGAATTTTGTAGGAGCATTACTTGTTACAGATGCAATACCGCTATCATCTGTTGCGGTGGCTTGACCTATTGACACAGGGGTTAGAATACCAGTCGCTTCAACGGTCATATCAGACGGGGCAGTAATAGATGGTGGAGTATGATCATTAGGTGCAGTAATTTTGGGATTATTTTGAGTATTATTTTGTGTGACTGTTACAGGAGTTGTAGTATTTTGAATTTTTGTTTGATTAACTACAGTTGTTGTTATAACAGGAGTTGAGAGTATTACAGGTGAAAACTTTTGCACTCTGTTATTATTCGAATCCACAACAAAGACATTTCCAGTAGAATCTACTGCTGTTGATATAGGATTATCAAAGAAATCAGCCCCTGTTCCTTGACTTCCCCAAGATGTTATGGTATTACCATTACTATCAAGTTCAACTATCCTGTTATTTCCACTATCTGCCACAAAGATATTACCAGACTTGTCTACAGACATTCCAAGTGGTGTTTTGAAATTTGCGCCTGTTGATGCACTAAAAGATCGTATAAAGACACCATCTTCAGTAAACTTTTCTATTCTGTTGTTTCCAGAATCAACTACATAGATACTTCCTTGTGAATCAGCTGTGATTGCACGCGGAGAAAGAAATTGACCATCTCCTAATCCACTCTCTCCAATCGTGAGTAAATATTTTCCAGTACTGTCAAATTTTTCAATTCTGCTATTTCCAGTGTCAGATACATATACATCACCACTGGGATCCACCGCGACACCTTGAGGAAGTAGGAATTGACCATGGTTTGTTCCTTGTCCACCCCACTTTGTTACAAATTTACCAGTAGAATCAAATTTTTGCACATCGTTTCTTGCATTATCAACAACATAGATAGAACCATTATTCATCGCAATTCCAACAGGAGCATTAAACTGACCATCCCCACCTCCTTTTGTTCCAAATGTAAATAGAAAGTTTCCATTGTTATCAAATTTCTCTATTCTTCTATTACCTAAATCAGTCACATACACATTACCAGAAGAATCAATTGATACACCCTGGGGGAAAGCAAATTGTCCCGTATTAGAAAGTCCATAAGAACCCCATTGTGTGGAAAAAGCAGGCGCTGATGCGGCCCAAGAATAATCAACAAACATACTTGACAGTACTAGTACCATAATCCCAATTATAACTGGGAGAGTCTTCAATACTCACAGATTTGCAGAATACTAGAAAGATCTTCTAAGTGAGAAATTGTTACAATTTTGGTCAATTATGGTAAATTAGAAGGGTTTGTTGACTTCTCGTGTAAAGACATAACTTGCAAGAGCAACCATGACAATAACAAAGCCACATATCACAGATAGTTCAATTGCAACAGGCAGCATTTGGACTGTTCCAGTCATCATCTGTCTTATGAGTAACACCGAATAAGTAACAGGATTGAGTCTTGCTGCAAATGCAAGCCATGATGGCAACAGTTCCAATGGAAATAGAGCTGGACTTAGCATGAACAGAGGCATACCTAGAAAGTTAATCACACCCCAGAAGGTTTCTTGAGATTTTGATGTGGCTGCTACAATTACAGATATTCCTGAAAAACCAAGAGAGAATATAGTGACTGTGAGCAATATTGGAAATATGACAAACAGATTTGCTATATGTACACCTAACGCAAGTGCAATTCCCAAAATTAGGCTGGATTGTAGTGTAGATATCAGAGATATTGCAAGCATTTTTCCAAGTGCGATTGAAGATCGTGAAACAGGTGATACTAGAGCTTTATTCATAAAGCCATATCTTCTATCCCACAAAGTGTTGACTCCTCCAAATATGCTTGTGAATATGGCAGTAAGCATAATCACACCAGGTGCCATAAACTCAATGTATGAACCATGAAATCCTACAGACTGAATTAGTGGTCTAGTACTTGCAAAGGTGTTTCCCATCACTATTATCCATATAGCAGGTTGAATCAATCGTATCAATATTCCACTACGAGATTTTTTGTATCGTTTTATCTCCCTCCAGAAAATTGTATATGCATCAACTAACATTGTCATGCCCGTATTCTCCTCATTCTCTCCCGGACTTTTTTTCTATCATATTTTCCATCATCTTCACGGAGCTCACGACCCGTATGAGATAAGAAAACATCATCAAGAGTAGGTTTTGTCAGAGAGATATTTTCAATCTTTATTGCAAGATCATTTGCATGTTGAAAGATTTGAGGAGTTAGTTGATCTCCGCTTGTTGTAAATACTGTGATCATTGTTCCATCTATTGATACATCCTTTACAGTTGTGAGCTTTTTGATATTAGATACAAGAGTATTAATTTTATCAGAAGAGTCAATTTCAAAAACTACGATTTCATTTCCTAGTGCATTTTTGAGTTCTTTTGGAGATCCAGTTATCTTGATTTTTCCATTATCAATTATTGAGATATTATCACATAATTTGTCAGCTTCGTCCATATAATGAGTAGTAAGAAAAATGGACATACCAAATTCGTCATGAATTTTTTTTATGTATTCCCATATCTTGTACCTAGTTTGTATATCAAGGCCCAGGGTAGGCTCATCAAGAAATAGAACTTTTGGCATATTAAGCAAACCCCCTCCAATGTCTAGTCTTTTCCTCATTCCTCCAGAATAAGTTACGGCTGCCTCGTGTTGTCTATCAGACAATTCGATTATCTCAAGTATTTCGTCGACTCTCTTAGATCTGACGTTTTTTGGAATGTGATTTACTCGTGCCTGTAATTCCAAATTCTCACGACCTGTGAGATATTCATCTACAGTAGAGTCTTGTTGTACGTATCCAATATTTTCTCGAACAGCTTTTGCATTAGTTGTTACATCAAATCCTGCAACAAAGGCATTTCCAGAAGTAGGTTTTAACAGGGTGGTCAGAATCATAATCGTTGTACTTTTTCCCGCACCGTTTGGTCCCAAAAAACCAAAAATTTCCCCGTTTTTCACCTTGATTGAAATTTCATCGACTGCTTTCAAACCGCTAGAATATACTTTAGAAAGATTGTCAGTCTCTACAGCATACAACAAAAAATAGGTTATTGATCTGTTATAAATTGCTATTATAATCAAAAATATAAAAATAAAAAAAGACTTTATGGATTTTTATATTCGTCTTTTGTCTGTCGAAGGATTACTTTATCACCAACTCCCCAGATTTCTGACGTACGAAATATTCTCGAACCAGTGAAACCTGTAGATACTTCGATAGATTCAAGTTCATTTGTGTCAACAGCCATGTGTAGTCTTTTGATTTTACCAATCTTATGGCCATCAATATCTACTACTAGTGAATCTACTCGTATTGGTGCAGAGGATAACAGAACTGATTCTTCTGTGAATCTGTCTATATAATCACGAGACAGAAAGTGGTCTTTGTGTAGTCCCTTGTGAACTGTTATTCCTATTACCTCTAGTGTGTCGGTGTTAATGTGTATGTGTTTTACACTACCGTATTCAATTCCTTCTCTATCAATGACTTTTTTTCCCTTCAAGTCATCTGCTTTGACTTGTTTTTTGTCATATTGAGCCTGTGTAGCCATGGAAAGAACTTGACAAGTCAGTTTATTGAAGAAGGTATCAGCGTTTTCAATCCAATCGGTTAAATTCTTTCCAACCAGAATTAGTCATATGGACATCAAAGATGGAACTTTCAAGGCGATTCTAGTCACCACGGGAAGAAAGACAGGCAAAGAACATGCCGTTGAAATAAGAGCTGTATTCCATAATGGTAAATTTTATTTTTCCAGAAGAAATCCTGATAGTGATTGGCTCAAAAATGCACGTGCTAATCTAAATGTAAAAATCAAATATCAAGAACAGGTGATTTTAGGTACAGCATTACTTGTAGAGGACCAACAATTATGCAAAAAAATATCACAAATGAAATATTCAGATAAACGATCTGAAGAATCAAGAATAGTTCTAGAAGTTACCCCATGTGAATTATAGTGGTTTTACCACGTCTTTCGTATTCTTGTCCATCTCGCGTTTCCATTACAACAACTGTAAAAGATACAACATCACGAAGTTGACATTGTTGTGCATCCATTTTTAGATGTAGATCAAGCAGATCAAAATCACCATCCGGAATATTTGATTCATCAATTGCAACTGGGGCTGTGGAGCTTATCAAAAATCGCTTGTCTTTTTGATGCCATCCAAGCTTTGTTTTCATTCCTTCTTTTCCTACA
>JAGWGS010000082.1 GCA_028867235.1 Nitrososphaerota archaeon
AGGAATCATTGGCCCTCCAGGGGATCAAGGCCCTAAAGGCCCTCCAGGTCCTCCCGGTGATAAAGGGTTACCAGGTCCACAAGGTCCACAAGGCGATAAAGGATTAACTGGTCCACAAGGCCCTCCGGGAGAAAAAGGTCCACAAGGTCCCCAAGGTCCGGCAGGAGAAAAAGGCCTAACAGGAATTCCAGGTCCACAAGGCGACAAAGGTCCACGCGGTCTTCCAGGTACTAGTGGTGATCAAGGTCCGCGAGGTACATCTGGTCCTACTGGTCCTCCAGGTCCACAAGGGATTCAAGGTCCTCAAGGAGAAAAGGGTACAACTGGTCCGCAAGGTACTCCTGGTGACAAAGGTCCTCCGGGAATACAAGGACTTCCTGGTCCAGTAGGTCCAATTGGTCCACAAGGCCCTCCGGGAGAAAAAGGTCCACAAGGTGTACAAGGTCCACAAGGCGATAAAGGATTGACAGGTCCTCAGGGTCCGGCAGGCGATAAAGGTCCCCAAGGCCCACAAGGACAACAAGGTACTCCCGGTGATCAAGGTCCACGAGGCCCTCCAGGTCCTCCAGGCGACAAAGGTCCTACTGGATTTTCTGAACAAGAAAGAGCTCTAATTACACAACTACTGGAGATACTCTCATCAAAGAATGTAATTACCACTGAACAGCAAATAAAATTAATGAGCTTTCTATACTAGAAAGTATTCAAATAATGCCACGTAATTTTTCACTAACATGAGTGCATCTAAAAATAAGATAGAATTCAAAATGTTAGACTATCAACGTGTTGGTGATGAACATGTTATTTTCAAACTTGAAGATGGTACAATGGTGAAAGTTAAAGTTGATCTAGACCGAGTTGGAATTGCTACTAACTACAAAAATCCTGATGGAACTCCACATTATACGGTAAACGCATCATTGAAATTATCTATAATTCCTAATGAAAGAAAATTTTTCGTAGAGCCTGACAGTGTAAAAGGAAAGTCTCCATCTCCTCCCAGTCAGATGTTCAGCTAAAATATTACAAATTATCGCTTATCATGAAGCGATAATCTGTTTAAAATTTTATCTTCGTCTTTTTGAAGCTGTTCTCTTAGCTTTTTTTGCAGATGGTCTTCTTTTTGGAGCAGACCTTCTCTTTGGAGCTGATCGCTTTGCAGCAGACCTTCTCTTTGGAGCACTACGCTTTGGAGCAGACCTTCTCTTTGGAGCTGATCGCTTTGCAGCAGATCTTCTCTTTGGAGCTGATCTCTTTTTAACAGCTCGTGTTGATCGTTTTGCCATTGTTGAATTGATGAATTTACTTGTTTTTCTATCGTGACGCTTAAGAAATTTACACTAAATGATGAGTAATATACACACAATTTTTTTCATAAAAACTAAATTTTTGATCAAAATCTAGTATACTGATTCTGCAGAAGGTCTTCGTCCTTGAAGCCAAGATGTCAATCCACATTCTGTGCATTTGTATTGTCTCCTTCTTTTGTATGTCGGAATCTCTGGCATGAAAATTATTTCCTGTTTTGTTTTTTTAAAACACTTTTTGCACCATCTTTGTTCTAATTCTTCGGTCATTAGGGCATACACAAAAATTCTATCTTGCTTTTACAATTGTTAAAACATCTTCATCTTGTAATAAGTGGTTTATTCCTACACGTTGTCCTCCAAATTTCACACTCTTGCCCCACACCAACGCATATCTGAAATCTTTTTTGAGGTCTCTGTGTAACTTGTTGCAAATATCTAATACTGTAGATTTGTTTCTTATGATCAAAGGTTCTTTGTAATCCGTTTCTCCTCCTTTTGGTCTCATGTATATTCTGATGAAATCAAGTCTGTCAAATATTGCATCTTTTAGTGCGTTTATGTTAATGTCAGAATCTGCCGATATTGGAATGAATTTAGATTTTGATTTTTGCTGTAATTCATTTACAAAGCCTTGATTAACAAGATCTATTTTGTTCATTATTGTAAGAGATTCAACATAAAACTTGTTACCTGATATGAAATCTATGAGTTGTTCTGAATCTACATCTTCTCTTACTAGTACTCTACCATTGTTTATTCCATATACTCGTAATATGTCCTTCATCAGATTAATTGACATTTTTGTAAGTGGCACTTGTTGACTAACTGCAATTCCACCATCTCCTGTCTTTTCTATTACAATATCTGGAGGTTTTTGATCTAAACGGATACCAATGTTTCCTAATTCTGTTCTAATTACATCTTCATGATATGGCTGAAATACATCAAGTATTATCAATACCAAATCTGCACTTTTTGCTACTGCTAAAACTCTTTTTCCAAGACCTTTTCCTGTGGACGCTCCCTTGATAATTCCTGGTAAATCTAATACTTGTATTTTGGCCCCTCTATGTTCCATCATGCCTGGTACTACTGTAGTGGTGGTGAATTGAAATGCTCCTACTGCTGATTTTGCACCTGTTAACCTGTTAAGTAATGTTGACTTGCCTACACTTGGTAGACCTATGAATACAACCGTGGCATCACCGGTTCTTTTTACATCAAAACCTACAGAACTCCCACTTGATCTTGATTTTACTTCCTCTTGCTCCCTACGCAATTTGGCAAGTTTGGCCTTGAGCAGACCTACATGATGTTCAGTAGCCTTGTTGATCTGAGTCTTTGACATTTCATCTTTAATAGCTTGAATCTTCTCTGGAATTCCCATCTGAAATTTTTATGGTTCATTGTGGAATAAAATCTTATTACTTGAATTCATGTATGTTTTGTAATATTCTACAATTTGGTAAAACCGCTACATCTATTCTTTGTATTATCCGTTTTGAGATATAGGATCTTGTTTTCTTTTTTGATATGTACAATTCTTGTAGCAGGGATGATCTCAAAATTTTCAGATAATCTAAAAAATTCTGCAAGTGTAACTTCTTTGATGCTACCTAGATCAATATATCCAACTTGGTATAATTCAGGATTGTCATTATACAGTGCTTTACTGAAAATTTCAGAAATCTTTCCTTTTCGTACCATGATTATTTCTGTACTTTGAAACTATTTTAGATAGCAGTTATTATGCCCGGCTTTATTACGTGATTTTGATGAAACCAAAGATCTTTGCAATAGATATTGATGGTACTATCACTGATAACAAAGGAGGACGGGTTGATCTTGATGCACTTGCAGCCTTGCGATATTTGGTAAAAATGGGACATAAAGTAATTTATGTTACAGGAAGATCCTCTGTTGAGGCATACGTTCTGTCTGTCTTTGGAGGAACAACTAGAATTGCAGTGGGAGAAAATGGCGGAATTATAACCTCCGGACCAAATGAGCATAAACTAATTGGCAACAAACAAGAATGCATAAAGGCATTTGAGTTTTTAAAAACAAAAATTCCAGAAGCAATAGAAAAACCAGTATTTCCTAGGATTACCGAAGTAGTACTTGAGAGAAATTTTGATGTAATCTTAGGCAAGACACTTTTTGCTGAGCATAATCTTGATGTACAAATAACTGATAGCCAATATGCATATCATATCAATTCAAAAGATGTAAACAAGGCAAATGGATTTCTTGAGGTAATGAACATGTTTTCTGCAAAAAAAGAAGATGTTATTGCAATTGGAGACAGTGAAACAGATGTGCCATTGTTCAAATTAGCAGGAACAAGTGTAGCACTTGGAAATGCTCCAGACGATGTACAATCTCAAGCAACAATGTCTGTGTCGGGACATGCTGGTGATGGAATGATTGAAGCCCTTGAAGCAATACAATTGAAACTATTGGTAGAATGATGGTATAGTGACTCTGCGACTGCTATTTGATCAAATTCGACTTGATGTCAAACAAGCCTGTGATACTCTTGGATATGCGCAAGTTGATTTTGATATATCTGAGGCATCAAGACAGGAGTTTGGAGATGTAAGTTGTAATGTTGGATTTTTGCTTGCAAAAATGCTAAAGAAAAAGCCATTTGATATTGCACAAACACTTGCACAAGAATGCAAAAAAAACCTTGGCACCTATATGTCTGATGTATCTGCACACAATTCAGGCTATCTTAATTTTACTGCAAATTATAAATTATTGATTCCACAAGTGATCAAATCTTCACTTGACACAAATTATGGACAAGTAGATCTTGGAAAAAACTCAAAGATGGTAATCGAGCACACGAGTGTCAATCCAAACAAAGCACTACATGTAGGACATGTACGAAATATCATAATAGGTGATACTATTGCAAGAATTCTTGACAAGGCATCATACGATGTACGTGTACTCAACTATGTAGACGATTCTGGTCTGCAGGTCGCAGATATCATAGTGGGTTTCAAATATGGGGGATATTCTGACACGCCTCCTGAGGGTCAAAAATTTGATCATTATTGTGGGGATGTAGTATATGTCAAAATAACTGAGAGATATGAAACTGACAAACATCTTGCAGAGATGCGCTCTCATGTGTTAAAGGAACTTGAAGAAGGCACATCTGATATTGCCAAGTTTGGAGATGATGTAACTCGTAGAGTACTTGAGGAGCAACTAAAGACATGCTGGAGACTTGGGGTAACTTATGATTGTCTTAATTTTGAATCCCAAATAATTCACTCTCAGTTGTGGTCATTGGTATTTGAAAAAATGAAATCAATGGGAATTACAAATCTAGAGAAAGAAGGAAAAAATGCCGGTTGCTGGGTGATCAGGGCAGATGCTGAGGAGGACAAAGTACTGGTTCGAAGCAATGGAACTGCTACGTATGTTGCAAAAGATATTCCATATGCTGCTTGGAAGCTTGGAATTTTAGAAGATCCATTTTATTATAAACATTATACAATTCAAAAGACAGGAAAAGTATTGTGGCAGACCACACTTGATAGCAGAGATGTCAAGATGCATTTTACAGGAGATAAAGTAATAACAGTTATCGATTCACGCCAATCAAGATTGCAAAAAATAATTACTAAAATAATGTCTGATTTTAAATCAAAACCTGATTCATATGTTCATCTTGGTTATGAATCTGTTACCTTAAGCCCTGCAACTGCCAAGATGCTTGACCTTGATACTGGTGGAAAATCTATCCAAATGTCAGGAAGAAAGGGAATCTATGTTAGTGCAGATTATGTTCTTGATGTCTTGAGCTCTAGAACATTTTCAGAGGCGAAGAAAAGAAACCCTGAACTTGATGAGATGAGTCTTGTGAAAATCTCTGAGCAAATAGCAATTGGAGCACTACGATATTCAATGATAAAGCAAGATCTCGACAAGATAATTACATTTGATCTTACCGAATCGCTCAGCCTTGAGGGTGATACCGGACCCTATGTACAATATGCACATGCTCGTGCATTGCGAATTCTTGAAAAATCTGGTAAAACTCTTAATTTTGACACAAATCTTGCTCTGCTTGATACCGCATATGAAAAGGATTTGGCAAAAATTATTGGTAAATTTGATTTACAAGTAGAAGATGCTGCGAAGAATCTATCTCCAAAAATAATTTCCAAATATTGCTATCATCTTGCAACATCTTTTAATGCATTTTATGAACATGTAAAAGTTCTCACTGCAGATTCTGAAGATGTCGTAAATGCAAGACTGTGTCTTGTCTATTCTTTTAAGGCAACGCTTGCAAAAGCATTACATCTTTTGGGGATGGATGCACCTGAAAGGATGTGAGATGAATTGCCACCAAAAAAAGCAACAATTCCTGTTATATTTGCAGCAATTGGACTGGTCTTTACAGTCACTGGCATGTTTACCGTTCACAAAGAGATGGTTTGGACTGGAGTAGGATTCTGGGTTGCATCTGTGGTATCTGGAAGAATATTAAAAAAGAAAACAAAAACTGATGGGAATCAGTAATTTCTTTAATGAATTGATTGCCCCGAGTCAAGCTATTTATCCACATCTAGTACAAGTTGGGATGTGCGAAAAATAAAACAAAATGATAATGTGTTGTTTTTCTATAACGACAGCAAAAAATGGCTAATGAAAGTTACCCTAAAACAAAAATTTCATACTCATGTTGGAATAATTGATCACAAAAAAGTAATAGGAAAACCATTTGGCAGTGCAATCAAGACAAACAAAGGAAAGATAATTTTTGCATTAGAGCCTACTATTTATGACTACGTAATGAAAAGCCAACGCGGCACTCAGATAGTTTATCCGAAAGACTTGGGATACATTGCGGCAAGAATTGGGTTGCAAAGTGGGCAAAAAATAGTTGAGATTGGCACTGGAAGTGGTTCCTTTAC
>JAGWGS010000083.1 GCA_028867235.1 Nitrososphaerota archaeon
GCATTCGTAATTCTTTTGACACTTCTAGTACTTGGTCCTGGCCGGATATCTATCTCACATGTGGTGAAAAAATTGCCACGGTTTGCACATTGATGTATTTTAGCAAGTTTGATATGTAACAAAGATGAATCATGATGAATTGTCAGTAACATGAGCCTTGGGTTCGATGCTATTTCTTTTCAAGTGTTTTTCGTTTTGCTTCAATTCTTTTTTCTGCCTCTAATCTCTCAAGACTGTATGATTTCATGTCTGCAAATTTTATTATTTTTGCCAAATCTGGATGTACTTTTTTAATTAATGTGAACATCTTTTGTGCAACTATCCTGTAATCTTGGTGTCCTTGAGGAACTGTTCTGAGTTCTATCAAATGTGTTGCTTCTCGTAGATTCAGTTTCATGAAATATTGATAATTGTATGCAAAGTTTACTACATATTGTGCTTGCTCGGGCATTTTTAAATTAATCAGATCGAAAACTTCTTTTGATTTGTACATGCAATCTTCAAAATCTTTCTGGATTCCTAATTCTTTTATCTCTCTTGGCATAAAGTAACCATGGTTTGTTCCAAGCAGTTGTCTTTGAAGTGTAAGAATTCTATGTCTGTGAAAATCTCGAAACATTCCAAAATTCGTCATAAAATCAAAAGTGTATTCTGTCATCTCAAACGAACGCGGAGGCCTCTGTCTTCTGTTTTTTCTTATTCTTGAAAATAAGTTGATAATTTTTTTCCTATCTGTTTTTTTCATATTTCTCACTTGATAGAGTATGTCTTTGTATGATTGACCGTTTGATGATTCATATAATATTGCTGAAATTATTTTCTCTTCTGCTCTTCTCTCGGGTTCCCAATCTATTAGGTCGGCAAGATAGTTTGTTTTCTTTTTTGTTTTTAGATACGTTTTGCTGAATGCATGCGATTTAGTCTTGATGTCTTTAAGATAACTCTGTAATGCTTTTCCATGGTTGTCATTGGCTCTTCGCACAAATGATCTTATTGTAGTATTCAGCTCTCTCTGTATCTTGTTTGCAAGAATTCTCTCTTCTTGAAGATCTGATGAATACAATATTGTAAGTAAATATTCAAAAGCTCTACCATTTCCTGTAATTCCAACATTGGTGAGAGTAGATGCTGGTAATATCCCTCTCAAAATATCGAGAGCTTTTGCACGAATTGTGGCATTGTAAATTCGTGTTGCTGATTTTATATCTTCTTCACCTATAATTTTTGAAAATAAAACATCATTGCCTTCAGAATTCTTGAATTTCTGTCTCTCAATGGGTTCAATTTCTTCCATGAATTTTATTGCAGGTTGTATGTTCTTAGAATAGATCTCAAAATGGAAATTACATGCATCCAAATATTTGTCTGCATACTTAGAATTCATTATGCCAGGTTCCTTGTAAAACTTGTATTCTCCATTAACTTTTTTGTCCCATGCTACATATCTTGATGATTTTTCAAGATATGATAGTCCAATTCTACGATCTTCTATTTTCTTTACAGCGATATTTGATAATCCTTCAATTGCAATTTGTGCCTCTCCAAGCTCGGCAACTGAATCATCACCGTATTCTAATAACACTTTATTGTAAAATTCATCTCCACGATTTTCATTCTGTAAAAATTCATCAACAAAAATTCTTCGCATGCTCTTATCTGTTCTACTATATCTTGACATGAGGGCGCCTCTATCAACTTGTCTTGGACTAATTATTGCAAATACCGTATCATCTAAATTTGAAAAATGTTTTAACAGCATATTCTGCTCCGAATCTGAAAATTCAACGGATGGCAATGTTGTCATTCACATAATCGCTGATAATAAACTACTTCTTTCCAATTTGGATCAGATCTGATGGTCCAAATTTTGGACCATTGTGTTTTGCCTGCCATCTAAGTAATACTTCTTTGAATGATTCTGCTTCTTGGGCATCCTCTGTATACATCAAGGTTGTAACCCATCTTCCAGTTCCTGCTGAACCTCCCATAGAATTCATCCAAAAATCTGTTGGCATGTTTTCAAATGCTTTGTGTTTTTCGTCTCTGCTCATGTCTATCCATCGTTTGGAGACAAAGTGTAATATTTGATCCAGTTCTTCCTTTGTAATCATCATTGGACCATTACTATTAATCTGATTATAAAATTACGCATTTTTCATATTTCTGTATAATTATTAGTTAAAATGATCTTACTAAAACGGGAAAGCTTGTTAACACTTTGTTGGTTATATGAAAATTAAAACACCTACACAATGAGCAAGGAAGAGATCGAATTTATCGGCAAGCAAGTTAAGGACATGTACGGAACCCATATCGGCAAAGTAATTGGAACCATCACTGATATTGACGGAAGTGTACAAACCGTCGGTGTTGATTGTGGTTCTGAAGGACTTAAGCAGATAGCATTCGAACAATTGGTCATTCAGGGGCAATTTGTAATCTTCATTCCTAGATGGAGATTGGATGCTCAACGACTATTGAGAGAAAAGGGTCTAACCATGCGCCGAATACGAGCTCTGATGGATATCGTATCTGAAAACGATGACATGAAAGAGGATGCTGAATTGATCCGAGAGAAATACAAGATGAAGTTGCTAACTCTTGATGAGACCGAAAGGCAAATCAAAGAAAAACTTGAGAAAAGACTTGTAGAACTTGATACTCAGCTAAAATCAATCAGGATGCTAAGATTTGATGCCAAGTTGCAAAATAAAAGCAATGAGATATCTGATGCCAAGTACGACCTAGTCAAGACTCATACGGTCGAAATCATAGAACATATCGAACATGAAAAAGCGGAGATAGCAAACATTCAACGTCGCATCAACGATCTTTCAGTTGAGAGTGGAGAACATGTAGAAAATCCAAAGCAGGATGTACATTCAGCCGCCATTTCATATCTTGGAAAGGTAGAAAGTCCTTCTCCTTCACAACCAACGACTCCTGTTCCTACCGGAGTAGGGGTTGGTGCTAGTATTCCCACTGCAACAACACCAAAACCTGTGGCAATTGGAGCCGATGGTGATGAGGAACCTCAAGATTCAGATTGGCTTAGAAGAATTTCATCATAATCCGATCTGATGGTATAAAGGACTCGCTCCTAACTCTATTTGAGCGAACCTTTTTTTTGACATGATTTTAACCCATATGTATATGGACAGCTCTTATAATATTGGTCTTAGAAATTATGATTCTATAATACGTGATACAGCAAATAAAGACAGTATAAAATTCTGGGAATCACAGGCACATAACATTCATTGGTTTGAAAAATGGCATACTGCGTTAGAATGGGATCCTCCCTTTGCAAGGTGGTTTGTGGGTGGAAAAACAAATGCGGCATATAATGCGTTAGATGTGATTACACAAAAAAAGCCTGATAAAAAAGCAATAATTTGGGAAGGTGAGAATGGGGAAGAACGAATTCTTACGTATAATGATCTTTTACAGGAAGTATCAAAACTTGCAAACGCACTAAAAAAATTAGGCGTAGAGAAAGGTGATAGAATAACAATATATCTTCCAATGGTTCCAGAATTGATAATCTCAATTCTTGCATGTGCTAGGATTGGGGCGATTCATACTGTGATATTTTCTGGATTTAGTGCTAAATCTATTAGAGACCGAATTGATGACTCTAAATCAAAAATTGTGATAACCGCAGATGGCGGAAGAAGACGTGGTACTATCATTAAATTAAAAGATATTGTTGATGATGCAATACAAAATCTTGACTTTGTAGAACATGTAATCGTATTAGAACATACTCATAATGATATTAAATTTACAAACAAAGACAAACGATGGGATGAACTTGTAGATTCCATGAATGTTTATTGTGAATCTGAAATGCTTGATGGCACACATCCTCTGTATATTCTATATACTTCTGGAACTACGGGAAAACCAAAGGGAGTTTTGCATGGAACTGGAGGATATCTTACACATGTTTTTAGCACATTCAAATGGATTTTTGATATAAAAGATTCAGATGTTTATTTTTGTACTGCTGACATTGGCTGGGTTACAGGCCATAGCTATGTAGTGTATGGCCCCTTGATGCATGGGGCCACCCAGGTTATCTATGAAGGATCTCTGGATTATCCAACATCCGCAAGAATATGGAATCTAGTATCAAAATATGGTGTTACAATTTTGTATACTACTCCTACTGCGCTCAGAATGTTTATGAAAAACGGTGATGATATTCCAAATTCCAATAATCTTTCTAGTCTGCGATTATTGGGTACAGTAGGTGAGCCAATAAATCCTAAAGTATGGGGATGGTATTTTGAAACAATTGGAAAAAAGCGGTGTCCAATTGTTGATACTTGGTGGCAAACCGAAACAGGAGGGGCAATAATCTCACCTGTACCGGGATTAGAAACCATTCCTCTCAAACCTGGCTCTGCAACAAAACCTGTACCAGGAATTCATCTTTCGGTAGTTGACGATAATGGGAATAAAGTAAAATCTGATTCTAAGGGATATCTTGTCATAGAAAATCCGTGGCCTGGTATGTTACTTACATTATGGGGCGATGATGAAAAATACAAGACAGTTTATTGGTCCAAATACAAAAACAAGTATTATGCGGGAGATTATGCCATGATGGATAAAGATGGTTATGTGTGGATGCTTGGAAGAGCAGATGATGTACTAAAAGTAGCAGGTCATAGACTTGGAACTATTGAATTAGAGAGTGCACTTGTATCTCACAAATCCGTTACAGAAGCTGCAGTATGTGGGATACCTCATGAAGTAAAAGGGGAATCAATAACTGCATTTGTTGTTATCAAAAGTGGACTCTTGCCTGAGGCACAACTAAAAGAAGATCTCATTCAACATATCAGGAAAACTATAGGACCCATTGCAACACCAGATCAACTATACTTTGTAGAAAAATTGCCGAAAACAAGAAGCGGAAAGATAATGAGAAGACTACTAAAAGCAATCACTCAGAATGAAATAACTGGTGATATGAGTACAATAGAGGATGAAGCGTCTGTCGATGAAATTAAAAAAGCAATTACAGAATTACGACAAACACTAAAATCTTGATTACACAGAAATTGTCTGCATTTTTGAATTCTCTGTTATGTGGAACTTGCCCGTAAAACCTCCTGTTACTTCTAAAACATATTTTGCCTTTTTACCGTCTGCATTCTGAACTGTACATGTTGCAGTTTCTAAGGCTGATTTGCATGGAGGCACATTTTTTTCCATGTGTACTACATTTCCGTTTGCATCAAACCATATGATGTCTAATGGAAATTGCATATTCAACATCCATATGGGAACAACCTGTTCTTGATTGAAAACAAATATCATTCCCTGATCATCTGGCAGTTGGTTCTGAAACATGAGACCACGTACTTTCTGTGCATCTGTTTCCGCAATTTGTACGTCTAATACCTTGTCATCTAATTTTATAGTACCTCTGGGAAATTTGACTTCTGCAAGCTTTGAGTCTGCTGGTATGGTGATAATTCCTACTATCCCAATTATTACTGCTGCAATTGCAATGGGAATTAAAACTTGGGCTCTTGTTGCCACATATGTTATGTTGCCTCGTCTAGTTAAAAACCAATGCCGATTGTAATTTTATCAATTAACGTATATGATCTTTCAAATGTGTGTAATCCGAAAAAAAGCCTTTTGTTTCAGTACCTATGTCTTTAATGGTTGCTCCATTGTACACTTTTTCAAGATATTTTCCTGCAATTATCATTGGAATTCCAATAGGGGTGGTTATAGGATCTGGTGATAAAAGGAAGATAAAACCAATCTTTGTAATCTTCTTTCCTGGTGCGGGTGCTCTTTGAAGTGCACCTAGGGCTCTTGCAGTACCTCTATCATCTATCTTGCCAAGCTCTGAGTAAATTTTTGCTCTTCTATGAAGAGAATCTCTGACTTTCTTTATTTTATCAATACCGTCTCGTATTCCTTCATCCATGTAGCCCTCCTTTTAGAAAGAATAGTTAAGATTCCATGCAAAAGATCAATCACAACTGGGTTAACATTTCTGATCAAGGGATTAGGTTATATGATTTCATGTATAATAATAAAAAATATGAAAGAAAAACACGCTGAACGACTAGAATCTATCAAAGAGGCTCATAAATCTACAAAAACTGATTCTTCTCGTATTGAGGATTATCTTGAGGTCATATCAGAACTTGTTGAATTAAAGGGGTATGCTAATACTATTGACATCTCTAGATACTTGACT
>JAGWGS010000084.1 GCA_028867235.1 Nitrososphaerota archaeon
CGTTAATGCTACACCTGGTGTCTGCTCTCCGTCTCGTAATGTGGTATCAAAGATTCTAACTTTCATTTCCGTATCCTCTTGCTAGTGCGCATATTCCAGTTCTTGCCATTTCTAAGATTCCATATCCTTTGACTAGGTCTTCTAGTGCATTAATTCTATCTGGGGTTGCAGTAATCTCTAGTATGATTGAATTCTTTCGGACATCATGCACATCACACTTGAAGGCATTTGCCAAGTCTGTTATCTCTTTGATGTCTGTTGGTTTTGATACTTTGAGTTTCATCATGACAAGTTCCCTGTACACACTTTTTTTCTCCTCTAATAGTTTGACTTCTAATGTATCAATTAGCTTGTCTAGTTGTTTTAGGATTTGGTTTAACTGTTTCTCATCTGCCTCTGTGGTAATTGTCATTCGTGAGACTTCGGGGTTTTCAGTTACACCTACTGATATGCTGTCAATGTTATAGTTTCTTGAGCGAAATAGGTTTGTAATCTTGAACAAGACTCCAGGCTTGTTTTCTACTAGGACGGAAATTATAGACCACATGTCATTTCACCTATGATGGTAGTATCATGTCCTTAAGTGATGTTCCTGGTGCTACAAATGGTAAGACATCTTCCTGTGGGTCGATTGGAATATCAATTACGGTTGCAATATCGCTTTTTATTGCAGTCTGGACTGCCTTGCCGACTTCATCAAGTGTCTGTGCTCGTATTCCTTGTGCACCGTATGCTTCTGCTATCTTTACATAATCTGGACAATTTTTGAGATCTACGCCAATCATTCTTCTGTCATAGAAAGTTCTCTGCCACTGGGCTACCATGCCTAATGTAAAGTTGTTAAACAAGAATACTATGACTGGTAGATTTTCTAGAACTGATACTGCAAGTGAATTTTCTGTCATGTTAAAGCTGCCCTCTCCTGCGATATCTAAGACTGGTACATCTGGCTTGGCTGCCTTGGCACCAATTGCTGCTGGGAATCCCCATCCCATTGTTCCAAGTCCTGTGGAGCTGAAAAATGTACCTGGATGTATTACATCATAAAATAGTGATGCCCACATCTGATGCTGGCCTACTTCGGTAGTTACAATTGATTGTGCAGGTAATACTTCTCTTAGTTTTTTGAGAACTTTGGATGCTGCAAGTGGATGCGGATGAACTTTGAGATTTTCTCTATAGTATTGCTTGGTTTCATTTACTCTCTTTGACCATGCGCTCTCACCATTCTTTTTGATTGCCTTTTGAATCAACATCTTTACCATTATTCTAAGTGATGTCTTGACATCTCCAACTACTGCAACATTTGTTGTTTGGTTCTTTCCTATCTCTGCCGGGTCTACATCCATGTGGATTATCTTCAAGTTTTTCTCAAATTCTTCAAAGGTTCCAACTGACCTGTCTGAAAATCTCGAACCGCATGCAAGAACACAATCTGCCTCTGTCATTATCTTGTTTGCTTCTGCATGCCCGTGCATTCCTATGGGTCCAAGTGATAGAGGGTGATTTTCTGGAAATGCTCCCTTGCCTTTGAATGTTGTAACAACTGGTATCATGAGTAATTCTGCAATTGATTGTAACTCTGCAAATGCGCTTGAGATTATCACTCCTCCTCCTGCTAAAATGACTGGCCTTTCTGAAGAAAGTAGCATGTCTATTGCTCTTTCAATTTGTCTTACGTCTGGGTCTACCCATGGATGGTATCCTCTTATTTTTACTTCAGAAGGAAAATGAATCTCTGCTTCGTTTTGTTGCACGTCTTTTGGAATGTCTATTAATACAGGACCCGGTCTGCCTGTTGCAGCAATGTAAAATGCTTTTTTGACAACTTCAGGAATTTCGTTTGGAGTCATGGGTTGAAATGCATATTTTACAATTGGGTTTGTAATTCCTATGATGTCACTTTCTTGAAATGCATCACGACCAATCATCTTTGATGGAACCTGACCTGTGATTGCGACCATTGGAGCCGAGTCTGCCTGAGCCGTTGCAATTCCTGTTACAATGTTTGTTGCACCTGGACCTGATGTTGCAAAACAAACACCTGGTCTTCGGCTTACTCGTCCATATCCGTCTGCCATGTGTGATGCAGACTGCTCATGTCTTACAAGAACATGTCTTATGTTGCTCTTGTATAGTTCATCATAAATTGGTAGGTTTGCACCTCCCGGTAGACCAAAGGCGATATCTACGCCCTCTTTTTCCAAAGCAATCATAAGTGATCTGGCACCTGATATTTTTTCCATAATTTTCTACTCCTGAAAATTGCTGTACTCTACAGCACAACCTCGACTAGCAACAAAATCCCCAAAATGCTTGTCGAGTCCAATCTATCCATGTTTGTCAATTGAAATACCCTCTAATTTTATTAATAAAGATTTGGTCTTAAAACATACTGTGTTTGGTGTATGTCTAGTTGTTTGCTATGCATTGTCTTGCGTACATCATGGCATTTGAAGCACTTTGGTCTGTAATTGCACCGTCTGACCACAATTTGATTATTTTACCAGTCCACTGCGGTAGGACTAGTTTGGAATTGATTGAATTACTTGGACATGTAGGTATTGGAAGACTCTTGCTTTTTAATTCAGCCAGTAGGGTATCATAACTTGGCAACCTGATGTCTTGAGCTGTCAAACTTTGTGTAGGCTTGTACATTCCAAAACCATTAACGCCGTAGATTAGTTTTATCTCATTAATGTCAGCCGGTGTGATATCATAATGATTGACACCATATGTCATCTCGCTTTGAAGCATGATTGAAGGGGGATCTCTTTTTCCCATGTTGATGTCATACAATGTTTCATCACTTACAATGTAGTGTCCTAATCCAAAAGAATGTCCAAGTTCATGACGAATGGTTTCCTGTAATTGTGGATCTGAAGCAAGAAATCCTGTAAATTGTATGACTGGGGTGTATTGAGTATAGTGTATGTTTCCTGAATTCCAACTAGAATATTTGATATCCCAATTGACCCCTAGATAATAAATTATGATTTTAGCTTTGCCACTTGTTGCATTAGGATATGTAACACCAACTTCTCTTAATTGTAGATTGGGGTCTTTTGGTTTTGGTTCATAGTTGATGGTTATGTCACACTTTGAATAATCAAATCCATTTTGTTGGTCTAGTGGTATCTTGATTAGGGTCATGTTCCATGTAGAGTGCCTGCTTTGTCCCTGATTCAATTTTGTTTTCCAATCAAGTACTGCGTATTCTGTTTCAGACAACATCTTGTCTCCTAATTTTGTAAAGTTGGTATCTTGAGTAGGTTCAATGGCACATATTGTGGGACTGTGGGGCAGCTTTAAAATCGGTGATTCAAAACCGTCTGTGGCAAGTGATGATGGAACATAAATTGAAAATGCAGACATGATGATGAGTAAAATTATGATTTTATGAAAAATCACGATGTTTTTGAGGTTCTTGCTAGATAAATAAACTCAATGGCATGACGGTATTCCTGGATTTTCATGAATGTTCCTGGCCATAAGACTTAAACTATATCTGTCTCAAGCAATACCGATTTTGAGCGACAAAGAAGACATCATGGAGGTAATTACTACGTTTTTCAATGCGGGCAAGACAAAAAATGTAGCACCCTTGAGTGTGATACAGCTAAACGACACAAGGTTTTCTGCATACAGCGATGTACCGCCTCTTGATCTAAAGGACTTTGCAACAACTACTGCCCTTGAACAGCTCAGATTTGTCAGCATATCTGATTATGATTATGAATTAAAAAATATGCGAGTTGACTTGTTTGAGAATTTTGCAGTTGCCACCTTTGCTGTAAAACAGACAGGGATGGTTGTAGACAATTACAGTTTTCGTGGAGAGCATCTTTCCATGGAAAGCAGGGTGACCTTTGTCCTTGGCAAATATGCCAAATGGAAGATAGTTCATCTTCACATGACTAAAATTTCTAACTAGATTATTTTTTGGACTTTTTTGGAGTAGATTTGGCAGTCTCTGATTTTATCTTCTTGAAGATATCATGTGCCTCTTTTGCAGTTGCTCTTTGGTGAACTATGGCTCTTACTGCCTTTATCATTGCTACTGGATGATCGTTTTGCCAAATGTTTCGTCCCATGTCAACTCCTGATGCTCCTGCCTTTAGTGCATCTGCAGTCAAGTTAAAGACGTCCATCTCTGTTGCAAGTTTTGGACCGCCTGCAATTATTACTGGTACTGGACATGAATTTACAACCTTTTCAAAGTTGTCGCAATAGTATGTCTTGACAACATGCGCTCCAAATTCTGCAGCCATTCTGCATGCAAGGCTTAGGTATCTTGCATCTCTTTTCTCAAGTTCTTTTCCTACTGCTGTAACTGCAAGTACTGGTATTCCGTATTCTTCTCCTTCATTTACTAGATTTCCCAAGTTGACAAGTGACTCGTGCTCGTATGGAGCACCGATAAATATCGACATGGCAAGTGCAGAAGCGTTTAGCTTGATTGCTTCTTTTACTGATGTTGTTATTTTTTCATTTGAGAGGTCTTTTCCAATGATGCTTGCGCCTCCGGAGACTCGCAACACTACTGGAACTGGAAAATTGGCATCAACTGATGTTCTCAAGACGCCTCGTGTAAGCATGAGTGAATCTGCATATGGCAATAATGGGGCAATTGTTTTTCTTGGTACCTCTAGTCTTTCTGTTGGGCCTAAAAAGTAGCCATGGTCTACAGCAAGCATGACGCCACGTCTGTTCTGTGGCTTGATTATTCGTGCAAGTCTGTTTTTGAGTCCCCAGTCCATATTGAGATTGAGAAAAATTTGCCTTAGTTAAGCGTTTCTGAATTTGTAATTATTATTTTCATGGAATCATTTCCATTATGTGCATATTCAAGTGCCTGTGCAGAGTTGTCAAGTGTAAATTTGTGCGTTACAAGTTTCTGTACGTCTATCGTCTTGTCCTTTATCATCTGCAATGCTTTGTTTGTGTCCTCCTCTGATGCTGCATAACTTGGCGTGATTGTAACTTCTTTAGAGTATATCTTACTCATGGCAACTGACATCATGGCATCCTTTGTTGGAACTCCAAACAGCATCACGGTTCCTCCTTTTCTTACAAATTCTATTGCTTGCCCGATTGCACTAACACTCCCTGTTGCAACCATCACGACATCTACGCCTCTATCTTGTGTCATGGAGAGAATCTTTTTGTGTGCATCAGGATCATCTGATCGTATTGTACTTGTAATGCCGAATTTTTTTGCAAACTCTAATCTAAAATCATTAAGGTCCATGCATATGATGTCCTTTACCCCGTATGCTTTTGCAAGCATGATATGCATCAGTCCTGTGGGACCTGTGCCTAAAATTGCAACAGAATCACCTTTTTTGAATTTAATTTTATTCCATGCACGAACACAGCATGCAAGTGGCTCTATCATTGCTGCCTCTTCAAAGCTTACATTGTCTGGAAGTTTTATGACTCCTCCATGGGAGACGTTCCACTGGGGAACTACAAACTCTTCTGCAAGTCCGCATGGTGAGAGATTTGTTTCAGAGTATTTTTGGCACATGGTCTCATTCCCATGAGTGCAATAATGGCACGAATAGCATGGCACATGGTGGTGAGTAAAGACTCTGTCACCTTTTTTAAAATCATGGACACCTTTGCCTACTTGGACTACTACACCAGATGGCTCATGCCCTAGTCTCATGGAGGGTTGGCTGTACTTGCCATAAATTTTTTCCAAGTCAGAGCCACAGACTCCACATGCCTTCATTGCTACTAGAATTTCACCGTCGCCTACCTGGGGGGTATCAATGTTTTTTATCTTGACATCTGATGGTCCTGATACATATGCTGCCTTCATCAGTCTTGATAATTTTGAAATGGAGTTTTATCTTTTCGCTAATGGTATAATGTCATGCTGTCAATTAAATAGGACTAGTTTTTGAGGAAAACTATGGATTTGTGGCACGATATTGAAACTGGTCCAAAAGTACCATCATTGATAAATGTCATAGTAGAAATTCCAAAGGGCTCTCAAAACAAGTACGAATATGACAAAAAAAGAGGAGTCATAAAACTAGACCGTGTGTTGTTTTCACCATTTTTCTATCCTGGAGAATATGGTATAATTCCGCAAACATTTGCAGAAGATGGAGATCCAATGGATGCACTTGTTATGATGACAAATCCTACGTATCCTGGAGTGCTAATTGAAGCACGTCCTAT
>JAGWGS010000085.1 GCA_028867235.1 Nitrososphaerota archaeon
ATTCTGCTTGGAAGGAGTATATGACGAGAATGGGAAATTTACCGCATTCGAGTTTTCTGCACGCATAGTTGCTGGTACCAATCTCTATGTAGATGGCTCACCATATTCATCACTTCTCTATAACGAGCCAATGAGCATGGGAAGAAGAATAGCAAGAGAGGTCAAAAATGCTGCAAGCAAGAATAGTATCTCAAAGATAGTTACTTGATACTTAAGCTCCGCCAAGTGTCACTATAAGATCAGTGATAAATCCTGCACACAGACCAACAAAGATTCCAATCATCATCACATTGTTAGTTGTATGTTTTCGTCCTGAATTGTACATCAACATGGAGACATAGACTAGCGCACCGCCTGCCATGGATAAGAACAAGATGTATGCAATATCTGATATCCACAAACTACCTAGCATCGTTCCAACAAATGTCGGGCCTCCTCCAATAAGTCCCACCTTGGCAAGAAACTTGGCATTTGGTTTTTGCAATATTCCAGTCAACGGTCCTGCAATTCCAAATCCTTCTGTTGCATTGTGAGCCCCAAATCCTATAATCAATATTATAGCAAGTCCAATCTCTCCTGCAACATAAGACTGACCTATTGCCAGCCCTTCACTGAAATTATGTGCGCCAATTCCTACTGCAATCATTGTTGCAAGCTTGTATGCATTTGCTTCATGGAAAAGTTTGTGTAAGTGGTCGTCTCCTTCTTTTAGATTTTCAAGTGATAAAATCTGTGGAAAACTTTTTGTCATAAATTTTGATTCATATATCATCAATCCAAGCAATCCAATTGCAATTCCTCCAAACAATGCGGCAAGATCAACTACTGCAATTCCCATTGGGCCTTTTCCTGCTGCCGCATCTGTTGCTGCAGTTGATGCAGTCTCCCATCCATGACTGAACACATCAATTATCAAAAACACCAGGATTCCAAGTGCAAACGCGTTAAGAAATCCCTTTTTTTTCGGACTGAGATTTTGCAATACTGCTACAGGAAGACCAAGGAATATGGTAAAACCAGCTATTGCACCAAGCAACAAAAGCTGCCAATAGTCAATCATTGATCAAATTAGGACTAGCTAACTTATTTAAACGACGGACTTGTTCTACGATTTTAGAATAGCACATGTCGTTTAAATAGTTAGGCTTGCCTAATTCAAAAAATATTGAAGAAAAAAGTTCCACTGTCGCAATTAAAAAAATACGATATCAATCAGAAAATTTTGGAAGCGCTTGCAGATGTGCAATCACGCTCCATACTGTTTTCAATAGTAAAAGAAGGCATGACTGCACTAGAGTTGTCAGAAAAGTACAGGATTCCACTAAGCTCAGTGTATAAAAAAATTGCAGACCTTGAGGATCTTACACTTGTCAAGGTAGACAAGTGGGTGCTCTCAGAGAGTGGAAAAAAATTCAAGGTCTACAAGAGCAGGATAAGCAGGGCGGAAATCAGCATAAAAAAACCCGAGCCTGCAATAACTCTTAGTCCAAACTAGTCAAATAGTTAATATTCAAAGAAAATTCATTTAAAAAAAGTGAAAAGAATCTATTTTGTAGCAATACCTGTAGTTATTACAATAATTGCTGTATGGTACATGGCAACGCCACACGAGTCAAAATCAAATGAATTGACACCTCAAATGCTTGTGCAAAACGGCTCACCTATGTTAGGTGATCCAAATGCCAAGATAACAATAGTAGAATTTGGGGATTATCAATGTACATACTGTCATCTATTCCATCAAAATACAAAAGATGCCTTGTTTCAACAATATGTTGACACCGGCAAGATCAACTTTGTATTCCGGGACTATCCACTAAATGGTCCAGACTCTGTCTTTGCTGCAGATGCGGCATATTGTGCAGGAGACCAGGGCAAGTACTGGCAATACCACGATGAATTGTATAAAAATTGGGGAGGAGAAAAGACTGGATGGGTAAACCAGAAATCCCTTGATACATTTGCCACAACAGTAGGCCTTGACTTGAGTACATTTGACAAGTGCTTGTCAGACAAGAAATACGAGCAAAAGGTGCTTGACAATGAAAAATTTGGAAACACCATAGGAATTGATGGCACTCCATCATTTGTGGTGTTCAGTTCTAAGGATATTACAAAGATAGTTGGAGCCCAACCCTTGTCTGTATTCCAGCAAGTAATTGATAAATTCCAAACTAGTTAACTGGTGATATTATGGTCAAGCCCAAGATTGAAAAACAAGATTCTGTAAAATTATACAAGCTTCGAAAGATGCTCGAAGAATTGTCTGATCATTCAGGACGGGGTACAGAATTAATCACATTGTATGTTCCTCCAAAAAAGGCACTGCATGAGGTCATAAACAACCTAAGAGAAGAGCAAGGAACTGCTGACAACATCAAGTCAGACCTTACAAGGACACATGTTGTAGATGCATTATCCAGAGTAATCCAGAGGCTAAAGCTGTACAAGTCAAGTCCTGACAAGGGGCTTGTCATGTTTTGTGGTGCACTTCCACCGCCAGGAGGAGGACCAATTGGAAGTGAGGTGATAAAATTATTTGAGATTGAACCTCCAAAGGAGTTGCAGACTTTTCTGTACCGATGTGATGATCATTTCCATGTTGACATTCTAAAAGACATGCTAAAAGACGACAACATGATTGGATTTTTGGCACTTGATGCAAAAGATGCAGGGTGGGGACTGTTGCGCGGTGACAAACTGGATGTATTATCTGAAACATCATCAGGTGTGGCAGGAAAGCACAGGCAGGGAGGCCAGTCTGCAAGAAGATTTGAAAGGCTCAGGGAGATGGAGCTAAACGAATACTATAACAGAGTTGCACACACCACAAGAGAATATTTCGTTGACATTTATCCGGTAAAAGGACTCATAGTATCAGGTCCTGGACCCACAAAGGAAAATTTCCTCAAAGAAAATTATTTAGAATATAGATTGCAAAATAACGTACTTGCAACACTTGACTGCTCATATGCAGGTGCAGAGGGAGTCCGAGAGGCATTTACCAAGGCACATGACATCTTGAATGATTACAGGATGGTAGAAGAAAAAAAGCTAGTAGACAAGCTGTTCAATGACATTCATTTTTCAAGGGGCCTTGCAGTTTATGGCTTGAATGATATCATTGATCTTCTCAAAAGAAACGTAGTACAAACTGTATTAATCACAGATGACACCAATTTGAGAAAAATCGACATTACTTGCAAAAGATGTCAGAATGTACAGACAGAGATACTTGACCGTACAAAGGTAATCCCAAGAATTCAAGAGTTGCTAAGCAAACCATGTCCAAACTGCAAGAGCATGGATTTGGAATCAACAGAGCGTGATATTGTAGATTATCTTGACTTGGTTGCAGGCCAGACAGGTGCCAAGGTGGAGGTAATCACAGGCGCCACAGAGTATGGTACAATGTTGTCAAGCATTGGCAAGATTGGGGCATTTTTAAGATACAATCCAAACCAATAGTAAAAACATATCTCTAAATAATTTCCAGAATCATGCTATACCATGGAGCACGTAAAACCTGAAGAATTTGATTCAAAGGTTTTGTCAAACAATAAAAAATCAGTTGTATTGTTTTATGCCACATGGTGTCCATATTGTGCCAATTTTAAACCCACATTTGAGTCAGCGAAGATTGAAAAGGCAAACAAATTTGGCTCCATCATAGACGAAGACGAGAATCCTCTCTGGGATAGATTCAACATACAGGCAGTTCCCACAATGATTGTCTTTGAGAATGGCAAAATCACATCAAGAAAAGATGCAAAGAAAAACATAGGCCTGACAAAATCAGACATGGATTCTATTATATCAGAATTATCTTGAAGAAATATTGTCTCTAATCTTTTGTGCAAGAATATCAAGATCACCATCTGATGCAATCATCCTTCTTGCCCAGGTGTTTCCAACTTTTTGATATCTTGGAATTACATGAACATGTACATGTGGGATTATCTGGTTTGCAGACTTGCCATTGTTTTGTCCAATGTTAAATCCGTCTGCACCTGTTGCTGCAAGTATTCCTCGAGCAACTATTGGGACTCGAGAAAACAATTGTCCTACTTCATCATTTGACATGTCGATTATTTTTTCATGATGCAATTTTGGCATTACAAGTGAATGGCCGTTTTGTATTGGATACTTGTCCATTATTGCAATATGCGAATCATCTTCATAGATGATATGTGCATCTTGTTTTCGTTTTACAATGTCACAGAACAGACAGTCCATGATACTATACATGGCATTAGCGTATTTTATTTATACTCACCTTCACATTCCCAAAAAAAGCCAGGCTGTTAGATACTGTTATTTAGGGTGAAAATTTGAGTTTTTTCAAATGGGAAAGAAGGATAGAGAAGAGCGCGATCAAGAACGTGAGAGTTTTTATCAAAAAAGACAAAAGACCCAGTTCAAGAACAAGGCAATTGCCATAGGAATTTTGGCAGGAATTGTTGCAGTGCTTGGAATTTCAAGTTACAATTTTTACGTATTATCATCACAGGTAACACCACAGGGCGAACCAATAGGTGCAGGACCTCTTGGACTAGTTCACATTCATGCAGGATTGTTGACAATGATATACGGACAACAGTTTGATTATTCTTCTGCAGCATACCAGATAAAGAGCCCATACATTGGCTTCCAGAAAGGAAATGGTGAGACAGTTCATATGCTGGCAGCAAATGTAACAATGGGATTTCTTTTTGACACACTACACATAGGACTAGATGACAAGTGCTTTACATTCCCAGACAAGAGATCATTTTGTACTAATGACAAGTACACATTAAAGTTCTACGTAAACCACCACGAAATACCAAGCCTTAGAAATTATGTATTCAAGGACAAAGACAGAGTCCTGATATCATATGGCAACGAGAATGAAACTCAAATTAATTCTCAGCTAGAAAGATTAGATGGATTCCAGTTGATAACTTAGGGCTCAGAGAGTTCGTCTTTTATCTCCTTGAACTGTTCTAGTGTTATCTCTCCTTTTGCCAATCTATTTTTGAGAATTGCCAAGGCATAGTCTTCATCTTCTTTTTCAGATGGTGCATCTACCTGTGGAGTATGTGCGGGTGGTGATTCTTTTTTGATGCGCGGCATAGATAGCATGAGCTTTTTTCTTTGATATAGTATAAAGACAACAATGCCCACTCCCACAAGAGCAATTGCAGGATAAATGACATTATTCAAGTTTGCAGGAATTAAAGATGTGCTCTTTGTAGTGTTGTCATAACTTGTAGACGGAAGGCTAGACGATATGTCATCTACTGACATGCTTTCAGTAAGATTGATGCTTTGCTGAGTATTGCTTTGTTGTGTACCGCCTGATGATTGTGATGTATGGCCATTTAGTATGTCTTGCAATCTTTTTGCATTCTCTAGTCTTTGTTTGATGAGTTCGTCAAGAGAAAGCGAGGAAGAATTGTCTTGAGAACCAGTAGTTGATGACGTAGTTGATTGAACAGATGTCAAAGTTGATGCAGTAACTATGTTTGACGGGTCACTTGCCCCTGCTGAGTTTATTGCTACCACTCTATACAAGTAGATTGTACCTGAAGCAAGTCCTGTATCAGGATAAGATGTGACAGTGTTTATCACGTTTGGTGCAACCGTGATCCATGTGGCACCATTATCTGCAGAGCGGTCAACCTTATATCCAGAAAGCATAGTACCTCCAGTACTTTTAGGAGCAGACCAGCTGATGTCAATCTCAGTTGATGACGGAACAGAAGCAGTCAAAGATAACGGAGGAGATGGAACTACAGGAGAACCGTCCGGAGAAAATATGAAGCTTGCAGTCTTACCGTTTTCCTTTGTTGCTACAAATGCAGTTGCATTGTATGTTCCCTTGAGTGTGAATTGTTGTGAATATGACGAGTCACTAGTATCAAGGCTTACCTGAAAGTGATGAGTGCTATCTGCTATGCCTGATAGTAATGTGATAAATTTGTCGGTTGGATCAAATACAATTATTGTAATATTTGATGGATCAGTATCTGCAGTACTTCCAGTAAAGAAAATTTTGCTGCCACCCTTGTAAAATGGAGCACTAGTGCTAAGTGATGTAACCTCGGCATATGCAGGAATTACTGAAAACAATATTGTAGCAGATGCAATAAGGACAAGCATATGCTTACCAATCATATCAATGA
>JAGWGS010000086.1 GCA_028867235.1 Nitrososphaerota archaeon
TTTGTAACAACTGCTCCCATTGCTACTATGCTATTCTTTCCTATTTTGACTCCTGCCCTTATTACTGCTCTTGAACCTATGACTACTCCGTCTTCTATGGTTACTCCTATCATTTTTTTACTAGCTGGATAGGGATCATTAGTAAGGGCAGCCGCTGGTCCTATGAAGACATTCTTTCCTATTCTGGATAGTGGAGGTATGTAAACAAGGCCCTCTATCATTGTGTTTTCTCCTATCTTTACATTGTAATCAATATGTGCAAGAGAGCCTATCTTGACATTGTCCCCAATCTCTGTATTGTCACCCACGTATGCAAAATGCCATATTCTTACATTTTTTCCAAGTTTTGCTTTTTCTGAAATAAAATTTGTTACCATTTTTATCACAAATGCCACGGCAAGCCTTTTGAAACGATCTTGTCGGGAAGAGTGGTTTTGTATTTGTTCAAAAACTCAATATCTTGATTTTTTTCACGCAGCTCATCTGGTAGCATCACGGGAATCTCTTCTAGTATTGGATAATATCTGGAACATTTAGAACAAAATATGATACCCTCTGCAATCACATCACCATTAGAGGATAACTCTATCAACTCCAATGGAGAATGTTTGTCTATGGGACATGCAAGTATATTCATTAATTTTCTATTCATTTCAGATCTAGATACACTGGAGTTCCTTTTTGACTAGATAAAAGTGCCGCTTCTGCAATCCTTGTAGTATTTACTGCATCTTCTGCTCTTACTCTGATGTTGTCTTTACCCTCTATTGCAGATATGAAATTCTTTATCTCCAAAAGCAATGGTTCTTCCATATCTTTGCGAGGTATCTCTGCACCTAAGCTGGTCTCAATTTTTACCTCTTGTGTTATGAAATCTGAAGAAATTATAGCATCTCCACATACTGCATTAAATTTTCTTACACGTATGGGAGTTATCCAATTTGATGATATTATGGCAACTCGGTTGTCTTTGAAACCAAGCATAATTGTAGCAAAATCTTCATGTTCATGTCTTATCTTTCCAGATCTGGCAAATACTACTTCTGGAACATCATCAAACAACCACATCGCAGTATCTATGTCATGGACAGAGGTATCGTAGATTATCCCTACATCCTTTATGTGATTTGGCATTCTATTTTCACGATGAAATTCTAGCATTATCAATTCTCCATACTTTTTTGTCTTGACATATTCTTTAACAAGTGAAACTGCAGGATTGAATCTCTCTATGTATCCGCTTGTGAGTATGACTTTGTTTTTCTTTGCTAATTTAAGAAGATCCTCTCCCTCTCTTGAGAGATATGTCATTGGTTTTTCAACAAAGACATTTTTTTTATGTTCCAAGAGTTTCTTTGCAAGATCAAAATGAGTAGAAGTAGGGGTACAGACAAATGCTGCATCAAATTTCTCAGAATTCATAAGTGAGTCAAGAGATGAATAATGATTCACAGAATATTTTTTCCCAAACTCTTCTGCTCGTGATTCATTTGCGTCACATATGGCTGATAAAACTCCAAGCTGAGAAAGAATTCTTGCATGATTCTTTCCAAACCCACCTGTTCCTATCTGAACTATGTTCATTCTAATACACCGGTGTAATCCATTTCGAGTATTTTTTATTCTTGCCCATTGTAATGTCTGAATATATTTTTCTGATATTGTCTGTTGTCTTTCCTACTGTTCCATCTCCAATTTTTTTACCGTCTATGGAAATAACCGGTGTTATCTCTGCTGCAGTTCCTGTAAGAAATACCTCATCAGCAAAATAGATCTCTGTTCTTGGAATTTCACGCTCAACTACTTGATATCCTAAATTTTCTGCTATCTTCACTACTGAATCTTTTGTTATTCCTTCTAATGCGGATGAGCTTGGTGGGGGAGTTAATAGTTTCTTGTCTCGTAAAATGAAAATATTTTCTCCAGGTGCTTCACTTATGTTTCCTAAATAATCTAGCAATATGGCTTCATCATAACCATTTCTCTTTGATTCTTGTGTTGCTAATATTGAATTAAGATAATTTCCGCCCATTTTTGCAAGTGGTGGTGTTGACATGTCGTTAATTCTCCTCCATGAAGATATCCCAGCTTTTATTCCATTTTTGTTAAATAATTCTCCAAAAGGAAACATGACTATTGCTGCATGCGTTGGGGTATCTTCAGTAACATGCAGATTGATACCATGTTTGCCTACAAAATAAAATGGTCGTATGTAACACGACTCTCTAACATTATTTTTCTTACAAATCTGAATTACTGCATCAACAATTTCTTTGTCTGTAAACTTTAGCGATATTGAATAAACTTTGCCTGAACTTCTGAATCTTTTGATATGATCCTGTAATCTGAAGATATTCAAGTTTTTTGAATTCCAATATCCTCGTAATCCCTCAAAAACTGATGTGCCATAATGTATGGCATGTGTCATGACTGGTACCCTTGCATCTTCATCCTTGACTATTCTTCCATCAAACCACACAAACTTTGGGGTAAAAGATTTCATAGTGAAAAACCGAGCCTGTCTATAATTAATCTATTTCTACCAAAACCCTGTACTTGGAAACTTCATTCCTAGTATTCTATATGTAAGATCTTGGGCATTTGCAAACTTTTTCACTACATCCCAATTATCATGTATTATCTTGACTACACTGGGTTCTACATAATCTTCCCAATCTGTATCTTTATCCATTGCAGAATCAAACATTTTCTGCTTTACAGATGATGCAGATGTCTCCTTTCTTTTACCCACTTTGGGATTTAATCCGTATAACCTGAGTACAAATCCTTCAGCTTTGTCTCCTGTATATGTAAAATAATCTGACTTTATTCCATCTAAAATCTGCTTTTTAATCTTCCAAGAATATGGTGATAACATTGGTGGCATATATTTTGCAAATGGTGCATAAAATGTATAGTCTGATGCAACCTGAACACTTTCACCAAATACAGCTCTTAACATTTTTTTTCTTAGCTCATAACTGAATGGAAAACTTCTACTGTTTATCTCATTTCCATCTTTCATGAAAATAACTGGCAAAATTCTCACCTGATCTTGACTCTTTAATTCTTTGATTATCTCTACGTGTGCCTTGGTAACTGGATTCAAATGTGCAAGGTATATTGCAACTGTCAATAGGTTTCTCTATTTTCGTGTCATATTTACATCATTTATTTGCAGTCGTGATAAAACTTGACAGATATAGGGACGATGGGACTTGAACCCACGACATCCAGCGCCCGAGGCTGGCAGTCTACCAAGCTAACCTACGTCCCTGTAAGACTCGCTATTACAATAGAATATTACTCTTTCAAAGAATTATCCGTATGATTCGTATTTTATTTCAAAGCTCTTGTCTGCTCTCTTGTTTCTCTCAGTAACAAAGCCCTTTGGAGTCAATACATCTAAACACCCATCTATAGTTCCCTGCCATCCACAAATGAAGAAAACTGTATTTTCTTTTGTAACTTTTTCACCAACCATTTTTTCAAGAGGTGACATTTCTCCATCTTTTGACTGTAAGAAACTCTCTACTCTACCTTTATGACCATTCCACGTTCTGTTGAACCATTCGTCTGGTCTGCTGATTGTAGATCTATATCTGAAATTCCATTTGTCTTTACCTCTGTCAAGACTTTCTTCTTCAAGTTTTGTTAATTCATCTCTATAACCTAATTCATCGACATAGCTTGCACCGTGGAATACTACGATCTCTCTCTTGCTTCCTACTGCATGAAGATGTCTTGCATAGCTGAGAAACGGTGCAAGGCCAGTACCTCCTCCAAGACAAACTATTCTTCTATTGTCTGGTTCGCCATTTGGCATCTTTTCTTCTATGGTAAACGGACCTGTGGGTTTTAGCCAAATTATTTCATCTCCTTCTTTTGCACTAAATAATACTGTAGTAAGACGACCTGGAAGAGGCTTTCTTACCCATCTGATGTATAACTCGATATAGTTTCTGTTTTCTGGATTTGAAGCAATTGAATATGCTCTGCGAATTACTTTATTCTCTGATGGTACATGTGCTCCAAGTGTAAGGAACTGTCCTGCCTTGTATTGCGGAACTTCGCCTCCCTCTTTTGGTTTGAATCTGAAAACCGCCAAATCTTCTTTCTGAATTTGTATGTATGAAATTATTGCTTTGCTGTCTACGACCACGCGGAGATTTTGATTTAGGTGGTTAAATATCTTATGTTATTATTTTTCATTATGTTTCTGACTTACACTAAACGTTAATAACCTCTCAAAAAAAGTTAATGCAAATCAGATGCAATATTCTGGTTGAACATGGGCCGGTCGTCTAGCCTAGTAGGATACGCCCTTGGCATGGGTGAGATCGTGGGTTCAAATCCCACCCGGTCCACTTTATCATTCATCTCAGACAGGTCCAGTCCGAAACCAATTTTTTCCACCGCTGCCCTTGTTTTTGACAAAGTTCTAACAAACCTCAAGGCTCACAGAATTCTATTCAGTGAATTTAGATCCTGAATTATTTTCAATCAAGGTTTTTACAATTATCAAATCAAATCGTTGTCCAATATTCTTAGCGTAATTCTTCTACTTGATACAAGAATTTCATTTAAAATAAAAAATTGGGAATAGGAATGACTTTCAAATTGTACTTGTATGTTTTGTTATACGAATGGAATGTGTCTCTAGGATCTGGCATCTGAGAAAATAGTTCACTTTTTAGGTTACTGTCACTGATTGTGTTGACATTGGAGCCAGAGGATTGATATCACGAAGATTATCCCACACAAATATCTCGATTTTATAATTTCCCTTTTCACTTGGGGTCCATGAAAGTGATGCTGCAAGAGTCTGATTCTTCACTAGTGATCCTGTAGCATAATTAAGATCAACAATAACACCGTCTGAATTGATTACCTGAACTATGTATGCCCAATCGATATTTTTTTCACTCGAATTTTTCAATGATGTTTGCAAGTTGAGCTGTTGGTCAACCACGGGGGATTTTATCTCCTCTCCAAGAGAATTTACTATCTTAAAGTCTGATGTAGAGACTTCGTCATAACCATATACAGAATTTGCCCCTATGATTGTTGCTACAAAAATTACTGCTAGCAAAAACTTCATTGCCTCGAATTTTTCATTCTTAGATTTAAATTATCCCAAATGATAGCTAGCCCATGTCCGAATCTAGAGACATTATCTATATTGGAAAAAAGCCACTGATGTCATACGTTACTTCTGCGCTCATACAGTTGGCAAACCAACCAAAAATATCAATCAAGGCAAGAGGGCTTAGCATCGGTCATGCAGTTGATGTAGCGCAAATCATTGCACGAAAAACAGAAAATGCCGGCTATGCCGTAGGAAACATCAAGATAGGTTCAGAACAGATGCAATCACAAGATGGACGCTCTAGGAATGTTTCTACTATAGAAATAGAAGTAAAGAGAACACACTCTTAGATAGGATTACCTTGAAAAACTCTTTTCTTTTTTGTAATTTATTTTGTTGAATATCTATTTTCCATTTTCTTAAATTTTGAAAGGTTAACTATGTCATTGAACTCATCAAAATTCACAAGAGATTTTCTCAACTTTAGTGTTGTTCCATTCTTCTTCAACTCTTTCAAAATCTGTAGAGTAGAAAACGTATTTGCATAAAGAACAGACAGCGGATACAAAATGAGATTGAATCCCATCTTGTGTAATTCTTTGGCTGGGAGAACCGGTGTAGCTCCTCCCTCTATCATGTTTGCAACCAATGGTGCTTTGATTGATCTTCCTATCTTTTTCATCTCTTCTACTGTTTTTGGAGCCTCAACAAATATGGCATCTGCCCCTATTTTTTTGTAAAGTAAACCTCTCTCTATTGCCGCATCAAGACCTTCTGTAGCTCTTGCATCTGTCCTTGCAACAATTATGAAATCCTTGTTCTTCCTAGCTTCTACTGCAGCTCTGAGTTTTTCGGCATATTCTTCTTTTGGAATTACTTCTTTACCAGACATGTGCCCACATCTTTTTGGCCATTTCTGATCTTCAAGAAATATTCCTGACGCTCCTACTGCCTCTAATTCATTGACAAGCTTCCACACACTTAATGGGTTTCCGTAACCTGTATCTGCATCAACAATGACTGGAACT
>JAGWGS010000087.1 GCA_028867235.1 Nitrososphaerota archaeon
ATGGAAAAAGGCAACTAAGGACGACAGAGATACTGAGAGGGCCAGATTCGACAGATTCTAAAGGCAAATTTTTGTAAAAAATCCTGTTATTTTCTTTTGTTAAAGTACGCCTTTGAGAGATCCTCATAGTATTGAGGCAGCTTCTTGTACAACCTCTTTGGTTTTCTGGGTTTTTCATTACTTAGTGCATAAAGACATAGAACCGGAAATGCAATTGTTGCATCAGTGTATACCATGATGACATCCTCGTGTGCATCTTTTACCTTGCCCCAGCTCTTTCCTTCCTGTAGCGTTGCGCCAGACAATCCTCCAGTGTCAGGTCGTGCATCAGTTATCTGGATGATATAGTTCTGTCCACCATGTCCAAGTCCAAGTATCTGGTCAAGCAACGGGCCTGTCTGCTGGGCAGTGTTTTTTGGAACACCCCCGCCAAGTTCTACAATTCCAGATTTTTTAGAATGGTACAAAATTGCAGCTTGCTCTATTATCTCTCTTACAAAGTCAAGGCTGTGCACCTTGTTTGCAAGACGCAATGGTGCCAAATCTAGTGCAAGTGACGAATCTTTTAGCGTTGAAATGTAAACTGGGACATCATAATCATATGCAGTTACTACAAAGCTTCGCTCTGGGTTCTTGGAATGTTGTTTAGAGTATTTCCCCATTGCATTGCAAAACTCGGCAGTAGTAAATGGCTTGTCAAGCAGATTTTTTTCAAACATTTTTTGAACAATCTTGTCTTCTGCCTTGAGTGTCTCTTCTCCCTTGATGTAGACGTCACGGATTCTGACAATATCCTTGTCGTATAGTATCATGTCATCTACCTCAAAGTGTCCCTGCTTTACAGGAAGATTCCATGCAAAGTGGTCCTCATGATACACATTTGCGCCAGTAGCAATTATCCAGTCGACAAAACCCCTTTCTATTAATGACTTGAAAAGGCCTCCAAAGCCAACAGGTGTCATTGCACCTGCCACTGTGAGGCAAATTGTAGCGTCATCTTCAATCATTTTACAGAATAGTTTGGCAGCATCTCCAAGCTGTCTTGCATTATACCCTGTGCTTGCAAAAATATCCACTAGGTCATCTATTCCCATGTTGGGCTTGATGTTAAGGTGGGGGATGTCTTTACCCTTGAAATTATGATGGTCCACGAACGACAACTAATTTCTGGGCTAAATAAACACTTGCCGCACACAAAATCATAATTCAAAAAAGCATGACACAAAATGTAGAGTTATTCTGGGATCACTACTTGTCTTGCGTCATGTTGGGAGATTTCTTTATGCATAACAACATGCGACTTGTCTTTAAAAGTCAGGTTGCACCTGTAACAATGCCATGCTGTCATGCTCATGGCATAATAATGTCATTTTTAATATTTAAAAAGTGTGCATCATTTGTTCATAGAAATGATACTTAAGATTACACCAGAACATCTTTGATATCACAAAATTCAGGACTAGCCAAATAGTATTTTAAGAAGAAACTCAAGTTTGAAACCAGATGCAAGTTTTCAAGGAAGAAAAATGGGATCTAAGCGAACTTGTAAAGGACCCAGATTCGCCCCAGTTTGCAAAAAGACTAGAGGCAATACAAAATACTGTTAAAAATTTTGAAAAAAACAAAAAAATACTATCGCCAAAAATATCAGAAAAAAAATTTCTCTCAATGTTGCACCAGCTAGAGGACATTACAGAAGAGTTTGGTCGAGTCTCAGGCTATGCATCACTTGAATATTCTTCAGACACCCAGTCTGACAAGGCAACAGCACTCTTGTCAAAGATGAGAAAGCTTGGTGCACATCTTGAGAACCAGACCTTGTTTTTTGACCAATGGTGGAAAAAACAGATTGATGAAAAAAATGCCCAGAGATTAATGAAATCATCAGGAGAACTGTACGAGTTTTTGCGATACAAGAGACTGCTTGCCAAGTATTCCCTCACAGAGCCAGAAGAGCGGATAATCAACACATTAGATGTCACAGGCCACTCGGCCCTAGTCAAGATATACGACAAGATAACAAACGCATTTGTTTTTGAGGTAAAACTTGACGGCAAGATAAAAAAATACAACAGGGAGGAGCTCACAGTCCTTGTACGAAGTCCCAACTCCAGGACAAGAGAGATTGCATACAAGGCATTGCTTGGAGAGTTTGACAAAAACAAAGGAGTCCTTGGAGAAATTTACCAAAATATTGTATCAAACTGGAAAGACGAATGCATCCAGATACGAGGATACAGTTCCCCAATATCTGTCAGAAACATTGGAAATGATACTGACGACAAGACAGTTGAGTCACTACTAGCAGTATGCAAGAAAAACTCGAATGTTTTTTCCAAGTTCTTTGCACAAAAAGCCAAGTTGCTCAACATGAAAAAATTACGAAGATACGACATTTACGCACCAATCAAGAAAAAAGAGGAAAAACGATACAGCTATGACAAGGCAGTAAAGATGGTACTTGATACCCTCAATGATTTCAGCCCACAATTAAGCGAGTATGCAAGACGCGTCTTTGTACAAAGACATGTAGATTCTACAATCAGACCAGGAAAAAGAAGTGGAGCATTTTGCAGCACCATATCCCCCAAACTAACGCCGTATGTGCTTGTCAACTTTAAAGGCAGAACAAATGATGTCTTTACCTTGGCTCATGAACTAGGCCACGCAATACATAGCGTTGCAGCATCAGGAAAATCAATATTCATTGCAGAAGCTCCACTTCCACTTGCAGAGACTGCGTCAACATTTTCAGAGATGTTGCTATTCAATAAAATACTTGAAGAAATATCAAACGAAGAGCAGCAGGCCATACTGGTAGAGCACATTGATGATCTTTATGCAACAGTTGGAAGACAGGCCTACTTTACACTCTTTGAGATTGCAGCCCATGACAGAATAGGCCAGGGAGCAATGGTCCAAGACATCACAACAGAGTACATGAAGACCCTCAAGGACCAGTTTGGCAAATCAGTTGACGTGACTCCAGACTTTGGAATAGAATGGACGTGTATCCCGCATTTTTACCATTCGCCATTTTACTGCTACTCGTACTCTTTTGGCAACCTATTGTCCTTGTCGCTGTACCAGAGGTACAGAAAGGAAGGAAAGAGTTTTGCGTCAACCTATGTGGACATACTAGCAGCAGGCGGTTCCAAGAAACCAGAATTGCTGTTAAAAGAGCACGGTATCGACATAACATCAGAGAGTTTCTGGCAAGAAGGATTCGAGTATATCAAAAATCAAGCAGACAGATTAGAAGATTTGATTAATTAAAGCGCCTGGCAGTCAAGCGCCCCCAACTGCCAGGCATGTTCCCCTACGGTTTGAACCGATGTCAAGCGTACAATGTAGCAATTATAATTTAAACCTAGAGTTTAGATCGAGAAGTGTTTTATTTTATCAGTTCCATTACTTGCCAAGTGAAATATCCAAGATGCTGTAACAGGGAACCAGAATATCTGATAACATATGACTGTGGACCTGACCCACAGCAAACAATGTTGGTATGTAACACCCACTTTAAAGAAGAGCCGTTTCAGAGATTTGCAATAAGGATAGAAAAATTAAGAGAATAACTTAATAGTTCGCCTCCAAGAATTTTAATAAATGAAAATTCTTGTCTTGCCGCTGCTTGTTTTATTACTAGTATCATCATTTGCATCAGTTTATGCCCAGCAACCACAACTTGCATCATACCGTGAAACTGCCCACATTTTAGTTGACGAAAAAATACAAAACCAAACAACTGCTTTTGTGACTCTAGCATCCACAAGTCCAGTCGAAATGCAAGTTCCATCCAGCCTTGCCGAGAAGATAAAAAATACTGCAAATGTTACATCAGTTGTCATAACAAACGCTGACAAGTGTGTATTGGGAGTCCAGGATTTAGGATGTGTCATTATTGTGATAAATTCACCATCGTTGATTGAATCATACAACATTACTAAAATTCAAACTGATGCTCAAGCAATAGGTGATTCAATTATTGGAGATGTAAACAAGGCATTTGCACTAAATGCCGAATTTAACAACGTCTATGTCAACCCAAGAGGTGATTTGAGCAGTGCACTTGGTACATCAGGGGTGGTGTCTGGAAACAGGACAATCTCAGTGGTATACACAATGTCAAGGCCTGATTCATCATATCTTTTTGACGGACTCAGTGCCATATTGATACCAAAGCAGATTCGCGATGATGGTGGATTTTTCACGGCTGCAAGCAAGTTGGCAGAAGATGGAAACTCTACTGTAACATTTGCCATGACACCTGCCAAGGAGGCATCATTGTATCAGCTCCAAGTCTCAAAACATATTCCAATCAAAGGCGCCATAACAACAATCAAGCCTCTTGATTTGTTAGGTATTACAACATTACAAAAATCAAGTTACTTTGATGTTGGATTTTTCCCGCTCAACTCGATTCTTGATGTAACAGTGTTATCAAACCACACCATTGCAATTACGGGCCATGGTGGAGACATAGTACCTACCACTACAAGAGGCGGACAGCAAGTTCCGTCAGATCTTACAAAAACAGGCTGGGTGCTTGATCCAGTACAAGGTCAACAAGTCTCTGCAGTATACTTGTTTGGAAAAAGCAACTCTGTAACAAGTGACCAGGCAACAATCACACTTGGTACCAGCCTTCCAACAGACAATCAACCAAATCAGAATAACACCACTACAACCATCGTATCTCCAAAAACTGACAATTATTCAGTATATGTCCTAATTGGGATTGTTGCGGCAGGTGCAGCAGCTGTATACTTGTTCATGAAAAGAAGATAAAAATTTTAGAAAATAAAATTTACAGAATCAAGACTGCGGCGGTAAACACTGTAGTCCAATTTCCTTTAGCATCTCCGACTGCGCTCTGTGTTATGTTTCTGGTCTTGTATATTTCTCCAGAGATTTTCCACTGCTGTCTTTTCTCATCCCAGCTTTTGTTTACATCAAACGATATACCAAGCGATGATGCAAGCATTTGTGCTGCAATATCTTCAGCATAGTCGCCTGCCTCTTTTTCAGTTTCACCAAATGAGACATACTCTGAGAGATAGCCATACTTTGTCTTGTCTTTTGGTTCAGCAATTCCAACTGATGCTGCCATCAGTCTATGTGGCTCATTGCTTTCCTGTCTTGAATAAATCGCAAATGTAACACTACCAGGCCTGATTAGCTTCAATCCTTCAGCCTTTGGTATGAGCTTGCATCCGGGTGGAAATATACTTGATATTAACACCAGGTTAGTTCCTGCAATTCCTGCATCACGTAATGCATACTCAAAACTTGTTAGTCTATCTGGGTGTACACCTTTTCCTTTTGTCAGAAAAATTTTTTTTGCTACTAGGTCTAGCACAAATCAAGTCTTAACCCACATCTTTAAAAATATATTGAATTTCGAAAAAATATCATCAAGACAAGTTTTGAAGTGATGAGATTATTTCTTGTCCGTGTTTTTCTGGATTGATATCCCTGAAAATTTTTGAGATCTTGCCATCTTTTCGTATCACAAAAGTAGACCTTTTTGCCAATCCAGCAATGTTCAGTCCTGCATATGTCTTGCATACCGTCTTGGCAGTGTCACTTAGGTGCAGATATGGTACATTATACTCTTGCACAAATTTTTTCTGGTCAGGTATGGTGTCAATTGATATTGCAAAAAGTTCTGCGCCAAGTTCTTTTATCTTTGGATACACTGCAATGGTAGCTTGTGCCATCTCAAAGACCTTCTTTGATGGGCATGCAAACAAGTGATTCTTTGGATAAAAACACAGTACGACGTTTTTCTTGCCAAGAAATGAACCCAGTTTTACATTGGTGCCATCATTTGCCGTAAGATCAAAATCAGGTGCGTTATCGCCCTCATTCATAACATATTCACAAGATTACAGGTTTATACCGTTTTTGCTTTGATTTTTTATATCAGAGATGTTATTTCTTGAAGCTCTTCTGGTAGAGCTTGATACCTGCAAGTATCTCTTTTCTTGCAGCTTCAGCATTTTTCCATCCGAGGATCTCTACTTTCTTTCCTTCTAGTTGCTTGTATACCTCA
>JAGWGS010000088.1 GCA_028867235.1 Nitrososphaerota archaeon
CTGGGATGCCTGTGATTGTAATTCATCTAAAACTGCTACTGGTATTATGATCTCACAATTTATCAGGGTGCCAGATTCAATAAGTTTTGTAATCTCTCCGTCTATTATGATGCTTGTATCAACTACGAATTTTTCCACATTTGTGCTAGTTTTTGACACCTATTAATCATAACTGTATTTAAAAATGACATGATATGATATCCATTTGATGTCTATAATCTCGAATAAAAATGACGTATTGGTTATTGAGGATAGTCTAGCTACTACTCTTTTACTAAGAGATTTTCTAAAAAAATTGGGATACGAAAATGTAGAGACTTGCAATAGTGGAAAAACTGGAATCAATCTATTTTCTGAACTAGAACGTGCTGGAAAGAATCCTATAGTCTTACTTGATTTTCATCTACCTGATATAGATGCTAATGAGGTTATGGCACAAATATTTAACATAAAACCTGATGCAAAAATTATACTTGAGACTGCTGATTCTAAATCTGATGAACCAATCAAGAACGCTCTTAGAAGTGGAGCTTATCTGTATATTGAAAAACCGATCCGATATGAAAATTTAAAAAATATTTTTGAAACTCTCGATAAAGAAAAATCAATACTTGAGGAGAAACCATCTGATAATGCCAGTATGATATTATTACACATGAATTCTCTGAAAAATGCAAGCCTTGCACGACTTGCTGAATCTGCATGCATGGAATCAAATCTGTTAGAAAAATATCTACTTCAATTGGAAAATGAAAAAAAGATAATCAAAACTTCAGATGTAAAGGAGATCTCTTGCATACAGTGTAACTCTGTTCGCGTGTCACCACGTTTCTTTTGTCCTTCATGTGGGAATTACAACTTCAGTCAAGGTAAATTAATAGAACATTTCAAATGTGGAAATGTATCTATAGAAAACTCTTACAAAGAAAATAAATGCCCTAAATGTTTAAAAGAAATTAAAATCTTAGGAGTGGATTACAAAACAATGGATAATTATTATATTTGTAACAGTTGCAACAATAAATTCTCAGAGCCTTCTCAAAATTACGTATGTGCAAAATGTAGTAATGTATTTCAATTAGAAAATGCTCATTGGATAACTAGTCCCGGATATAAGATAATTTAGCTAGATGTGGCAACTTTATTGATTGTGTCTAGTACATCTTGAAAGTTAAATGGCTTGAGGATGTATGCCTGTGCTCCTACTTTTAAACAGTCCTTTATGGTTTCTTGGTTATCACTAGCTGAAATCATGATGATTCTTGCCTTTGGATCGTACTCAATTATTTCTTTTAGTGCCATGAGGCCATCTTTTTTTGGCATTGCCATGTCTAGCAAGACTATATTTGGTTTTGTTCTCTTATATTCTTCTAAAATTTGAATGCCGTTTGATAAATCTGCAACCATGTGGTGTTGTCCTATTGTCAAGATGTCTTTTAAGACCATCCGTATTGCATCAGAATCGTCAACTATCATGACATTGACCATGATGTGATATATTGGGTCCATCTATATAATAAAGAGCTACTCATCATCAAGAATCTTTGGGAGTACTTTCTTTACTTTTCTTTCAAAATCTTCGATTTCTTTATCTGACTTGCAGTTGAAAAATTCATACATCATGTGTATTGAATCTGAAATTACGTCATAAGAACCATCTATCATACCTTGTTTCATTACTTGTTTTGTAATGGAATCACTTATTTTCGCTAACCTGCCTATCTTTTCCTCGCCCATCATAGGTGCCAATCCCTTTATTTTGTGTAAATGTTTTTCAATGTCTTTTATTCTCTCATAAAGCTGCTGATCAGTTGTACACAAACGAAATATTTCCTGAAGGCTATTTAACTCAGATTCAATCTCCTGTCTTGCTATCTCGAGAAATCTCTCAGACATTTAACTAAATACTACATATCTTTTATACTAACTTTTATACGCGCGCTTCTTGTATGTTTTTTTGTGAATCTAACTCAAAAGACCTATCTTTTACTCGGTATAATAATTGGAGTTTCAGCTATTAACTTTTATCTGTTAATTTTTACCTCGCAACAAAATCAAGATATTCTTCATTCTATTAGTTATGCAAGTGATCTCAAAGTCATTGTTGAAAGAATAGGGGGAACAGCTAATTCTATCGCAAGTGGGAACGAGAACGATAGGCCAGTTCTTGAAAGTCAAATATCTGATTTTGATTTAACCTATCAAACACTTGGAACTGGAGGAAACATAGGGGGATTGAATATTGTTTCTGTCCCTCCTTCTCTGGCTCCTGCGTATGAAAATGTTGGTAACGCTTGGACTCCGTATAAAGAAGATGCAGAAAAAATAAAAAAAGAAAACATATTTGATTCTAGAGCTAGGGATGATTTGACATACATTCTCAGCAAAAATGGTGAATTGGTATCTCTGACAAATAATGTTGTAAATGATCTTACTCCTTTGGATCGAAATTATAACACACACAAACTCATTGCACTTGACATGGTGAATCTTGCTAAGGACATTGGTGAAAAAACATTGCTATACTCTATCGGTGAGGGAGGAAATGTTTCTTCTGCTTTGAAACAGGATCGAGTATTCTTTGATGCTGATTTAAAAAAATTAGAAGGGTTTCCATTGGATGATCCTGAATTTGCAAGCTATGGGATAGTACCTGAAAATTTGGCTGAAATCCCACGACAAAACTCTGATTCTATACGACAACTTGATCCTCTCTGGCAGTCAGTTCGTGTAAAAATCATATATGTAGAATCTAATTCTTTACTGTCAAAAGATTTTGGAACAGCACTTAGTAAATTGAATTCACAACGAAATGTATTACTAAATTCTACCTCTGATTTTGTAAATCAATGGAACAACATGATTGACTCACAACTTCATGATAAGGTATTGATTGTACAGATATTCATTATAGTAGACATTGTCATATTTATAATAGTTGTATTATCCATTCGAAAATCTCTCTTACCGCTTGATATGTTGATCAAAGCAATATCTCGTGTTCGAGAAGGGTTCTATGGAGAAAAAATAACTTATACTGCAAAAGATGAGATCGGAGAACTTGCCAATACATTTAATGAAATGTCTTTAACAATACAGAAAAAAGAGGATGATGCAAAAAAAATTGAGACTGCAAAAGATGAGTTTCTCGCAATGGTGACTCATGAACTAAAAACTCCTCTAGTACCAATCCAAGGATATTCTGATATATTGCTTGGAGAACATCTTGGTGCTCTAAATCAAATTCAAAAAGAACGATTAAAAATAATTAGTTCTAGTGCTTCTACTCTGTTGCAACTCATATCTGACCTTCTTGATGCACAAAAACTAGAATTAGGACAACTTAGAATTAAAAAAGAAATACATAATCTGAGAGATACTGTAGAAAAGGCAGTAGTAGGAATGCAACCTCAAGCATTGTCTGATGAAATTTCCATTTCATATGAACCAGAGAAGGATATGTTCGCATTTTATGATGAAGAAAGAGTAAAACAAGTACTAACAAACCTCATTAAAAATAGTCTCAAGGCAACAAATCCAAAGACAGGTAAAATTGAAGTAATTTTAGAAGACAAAGAAAATGAAGTTGTAATATCTGTTAAAGATAATGGAAGAGGAATCCCAGTTGAAGCAAGAGACAATATCTTCAAAAAATTCTACCAAGTTGATACCACAAGTACTAGGGAAAAGGGAGGTAGTGGTCTGGGATTGTCTATTTGTAAAGGAATTGTTGAGGCACATGGTGGAAGTATATGGATGAAAAATAATCTCCCTGGAACTACATTTTCATTTACTCTTCCAAAAATTCAGATGCATAAAACTCCTATATGAGATGATGTCTGTTCTTTGGCTAAAATATCTCTAGAAGACTATGCTGATAGGGCAATTGCAATAGCGCTTGATGCAGGTTCGCAATATTGTGATATAAGATCTGAATTCGTACAAACAACTGGTTTTGTGATTGAAAACGGCATAGTTGAAAGTTTCACATCTTCACATGATTCTGGTCTTGGGATTCGAGTATTGGTTGATGGCGCATGGGGGTTTTACTCATTGTCTCAACCCAATTCGTTTGATATGGTGAAAGAAAATATCATAAAAATTGTAAAAACTACAAAGCACTATTCTGAAAATAAAAAACACAAAGTAAAACTCGCTGAAGTTGGTTCATTTACAGATTATGTAAAATCTCGCCCGCAGACTGAACCTAACATTGAAGATATGATGAAAATTGGAATTGATGCAGATAAAACAATTTGCACTAGAAAAAATATAGTTAAATCTACTGTATCGATGCGACATGATAAATTTCACAAGTATTTTGTAAACACTGATGGTTCAAAGATAACACATGATTTTGATGATGTAATCGTAAATCTGTCTGCAACTGCACATTACAGTGGGCTCACAGAATCTGTAAATACCACTGAAGGTGGTAGGGGTGGAATGGAAATGATAACTGGTGAAAATGATATTTGTGAGGCTGCTAACTCTATATCTGAAAAAGCAGTTTCGTTACTTGATGCCAAGACTGTCAAAGAGGAAAAAGCAATAGTAGTTATGAATCCTGATTTTGTAGCATTACTTGTTCATGAAATACTTGGTCATCCCTCAGAAGCTGATAGAGTATTAGGAAAAGAGATGGCTTGGGCTGGAGGTGCTTGGTGGACAGGAAGACTTGGTACCTCGATAGGTTCAAAAGAACTCAATGTATTTGATGATCCTACACTCTCATCAAACCTTGGTTGGTACAAATATGATGATGAGGGAGTTCCTGCTACCAAAAAAACGCTCGTTGAGGGAGGCATACTGTGTAATCATATGCATAGTAGAGAAACTGCAGCATTATTTGATACTGTTCCAAATTCTTCTATGAGAGCAACTAATTATTCATTTATGCCTTTAATAAGAATGGCTTGTACCTGTATTTCTCCTGGAACTTGGAGTCCAGATGAGATGATAAAAGATGTAAAAGATGGGTTTTTGATTTGTAACATGAAGATCCCATCAATAGACATGATGAGATACAACTGGAGTATTTCATGTCAATATGCTATTAAAATAAAAAATGGTGAATTGGGTCAGCTATTGAGAGATGTTGTAGTAATGGGTAACTCTCCGGAATTCTTCCAATCTATTGATGCCTGTGGAACAGATTTCAAAATAAGACCTATAGATAATTGTGGAAAAGGAGATCCTATGCAAATAATGCGAATGGGTAATGGTGGACCACACATACGTGGGAAATCAATCGTCAAGAGTGTGATGATTTGAATTGTCTGAATTAACTAATGTGAGAAACATGGTTGTTTCTTGTACTAATTGTGAACTTTACAAATCAAGGACACATGCTGTACCTGGAATTGGAAATGAAAAATCCGATATTGTTTTTGTTGGAGAAGCCCCAGGTAGAAATGAAGATCTACAAGGAAAACCATTTGTGGGAACTGCAGGACAAATTCTTTCAGAAGCTCTTGAATATGCGGGATTTTCACGCGATGAAGTTTATATCACAAATGTTGTTAAATGTAGACCTCCAAACAATCGACAACCACAGGTGGAAGAAAGATCATCATGCAAACCATATCTTTCAAAAGAACTGGAGATAATAAAACCAAAAATAATATGCATCTTGGGAAATACTGCCTATAATTCGTTGCTTGATGGTAGCGCTATAACCAAAAACCGTGGTAAGGTTATAAAAAATAACGACAAGTTGTATTTTGTGACGATTCATCCTGCTGCTGTCATATACAATCCTTCTCTAAGACAAGTGTTAAAAAATGATTTTGTTTTTCTTGCAGGTGTATTGGATAAACTAAGAAAGGGCATGAATGTAGAATATTCTCAATGACTACAATACCTCGCTCATTTTATGATCATGATACGGTTGATGTTGCAAGAAAATTACTTGGTAAAATTTTAGTCAGGCAAATACGTGGTAAGATAATATCTGGGATTATTGTGGAAACTGAAGCATATGGATACAAAGATGATGCAGCTAGTCACACTTATCGTGGAATGACTAGGAGAAACAGAGCCATGTTTG
>JAGWGS010000089.1 GCA_028867235.1 Nitrososphaerota archaeon
CATGGATAAATGAAATGAAGATTCTTCCAGAAGATATCAGAATTGAATTCAACAACGTGGTTGATTGGCTCAGAGAGAGAGCATGTGCAAGACAGCATGGGCTTGGAACAAAGTTGCCATGGGACAAGAACTGGATAATAGAAAGTCTTTCAGATTCTGTCATCTACATGGCATACTATACAATATCAAAATATGTAAACAGAAAAGAAATTACACCAGAGAACACACCTAGTGCATTTTTTGATTACATATTTTTAGACAATGGAGATGCAAATAGCGTATCAACTCAATGTAAGATACCACTTGAGCTTTTAGAGAAGATAAAAAAAGAATTTCAATATTTTTACCCGGTTAACGCAAGACATTCTGGAAGAGATCTAGTTCCAAATCATCTGACATTTTTCATTTTTAATCACATTGCAATATTTCCAAAAAAATACTGGCCAGAGGAAATTGTAGTCAATGGTTCAGTACTCATGGATGGAAAAAAGATGTCAAAATCAGAAGGAAACATAATTCCACTAAGAGATGCAATAAGGACACATGGTGCAGACACCATAAGACTGACAATTTTGATTTCTGCAGAATTACTTCAGGATGCTGATTTTAATCAGGAAGCTGCAAAGGGAATCAAAAACAAATTAGAAAATATGCTAGAAGAGTGTTCCAAGCATACATCTTTCCAAGATATCAACCTAGAACAAGAAGACAGGTGGATAAAAAGCAGAACAGAGCAGTTGGTTCTCAAAACTACTACATCGATAAAAAAAATGAGATTAAGAGAGGCGCTGCATCTAATTCTCTACGAGTTTGATTCTGATCTTCAATGGTATATGAAGAGGGCCCTTGCCAAGAAACGCGAAAACTTTGCTGGAATTTTACACAGCATACTATCTACACGAGTAGCAATGATGTCGCCATTTGCACCATACGCATCAGAAGAGATGTGGTCAAGACTTGGAAACTCTGGAATGGTATCAAAGTCAAATTGGCCTGAATATCATGACAACAGGATAGACTATGAATCTCTCCAATCAGAAAACTTGCTGAAAAATACAATAGAAGATATCAAAAATATAATCAAAGTTACAAAGATAACTCCAAAAAAGATAACCATCTATACGCCGTCCCAGTGGAAAGTAAAAGCATATCAAAAAATTCTATCAAAGATTGTTGCAGGCGAAATGAACATAGGTTCTTTGATAAAACATCTTATTGCAGACAAGGAAACAGAAGATGTAAAAAAAGATCCTGATTTTGTGAAAAAAACAGTAAATGACATACTTGCAGAATCACAAGAAGAGCGAGAGGCAAAAAACAAGACAGGCCTAATTGATGAAAAGAAGATTTTTGCAGAGATGAATTCGTTGATACAAGCAGAATTTGGAATTACGTCTCAAGTGTTTTCAGAGTCAGACCAAGAAAAATACGATCCAAAAAACAAAGCAAGAACATCAAGACCATACAAACCTGCCATCTTGATTGAATAGTAATTGCCACATGTTTTTATTAGGTTATTTCAGGTATAAGGTAGTTTGAAGATAGCTGTAGTTGGCATAGGGGTTGCCGGAGCATATCTACTTGCAAGATTAAAGAATCAACACGAAGTGGTAGGTTTTGAGAGATCCACTATTGAAAATCATGATTCCATATGTGCCTGGGGTACATCAAAGGCTCCAATGGAAGAATTTGCAAACAAGGTGGGTCTAGATTTTGATGATTATGTAATACATGACGGAAAGCAGATGTACATTGACATGAATTCTGAAAGATTCCAGATTAAGCTCAAGGGATTGTGCACTTACAATAAAATTGGTTTGATAAAAGACATGGCAAAGGGCTGTAAGATACACTATGGTGCTGCTCCAAAACTTCAAGATTTAGAATCAGAATTTGACATCATAGTAGATTCGACAGGTTTTCACAGATCATATCTACCAAGACTTGAAAAAGACTTTCACTTACCAACATATCAGTACAAGGTAGAGTATGAAAATGGTGTACCATTTGATGATTTTTACCTAAAACCGTTTTCTTCCATTAGTGGATATTTCTGGTATTTCCCCCTAGGGGATAATATTGCACACATAGGAGCAGGGGACAAAAACAAAAATCACATAGTAGAGACAAATGCATTTTTGAAAAAATATGGAGGCAAGATCTTAAAGACGGTGGGAAGACCAATACGTCTTGCTACCCCAGATATGTGCGAACCATTCTATCACGGAAAGGTCATAGGGGTTGGAGAATCAATAGGAACTGTATACCCCTTGTTGGGTGAAGGAATAATTCCAAGCATGACATGTGGAGATATTTTTGTGGACACACTTGGAGACAATGAAAGATACAGACAGATGGTTCTTGAAAAATTTGCAATATATTCAAAGGTGTTATCATTTGTAAGAAACAAAATGGATAGCAAGTTTGGTATGATGAAAAACTTTTTTGACATGCTAGCAATTTACAGATACATGAAGAAAAATGAGAGAAGATTTGGAATGGAAATCAAAATGACTGACATGATGAAGGTTGCAAAAGCCTGATCAACAATAATCACATACTTACATAACCAAAGTTTTCTCTAGTGGTCCTGCTGGAATTCATGGTATAGTCATAAATCATCTTGGAATATTCCATTAGGATGTTTTTCATTTCATCAACAGATTTTGCAAAGTAAAATCCCGGACAATCACCAGTAAATTGGAATGTTGCATGAACTCTCACTTTGCCTTTCTCATTTTCAAGCCATGATGAGAAGGGATACATGTAACACACTCCCGGTCTTGATGGATGCAACCCGCAATAGCCTTTCTCATCAAGAAACCTACATCGGATATAGGTACCATCATTTGCCTCCGTCTCATCTTCCTTGCGTTTTAGATTTATCATAGTCATTATGACAGGATTTCCAGAAGGCCCTTTTTCTTCCCAAGTTGCTATGTTGGTCTCTTTTTTTACGAAATCAGATGCCTTGTTGTACTTCAGATGTTTGCTGATTGTTATCAAATCATTGCTGGTAAGAGGAAGTCGTCCTTGCCTGTTGCAGCAATTATGACAATCAGGCCAATAACATTTCCACAGGACATATCCATCATCATCGCCAATGTATGGAATATGAAACACCACATCATTTACTTTGATTGCAAAATCTGACACGTTTGTTTTTTTACCCAAAATAAAATCTTGAATTATAGGTTCAATCTTCCAACTTTGAGATAATGTGTCCAGTGCTTCTTCGATATTTGATTTCATCAACTAATAAATTGAGATTGGAACTTTTTGAACGTTATCAATGTTGGAAGAGAAGGGCAAATACGCATCTGCTACTCAAAATAGAAGATTTGTTTGGGAGAAAGTCATGTGGCCGTTAATTTTACAATTAAACACAACTACTTTTACTACCAAACAGTACAAAGAAAGACGTGATCAAGTTTGCAAGGAACTTGACATACCATCATCCAAAATTGCGGGAGGCTTTGTGTCACTATTGTTAAAAGGAATTTTGTATAAAGAAAATGATCTTTACTCAATTCATTACAGATTGATTCCATACATGAGACTTGGAGCAAATTGCGATTATGCCACTGCAGTACGCGAAGCCAGTACAAAATAATATATTCTCAAGAAATACAAGTCGTCTCGGTAGCCCGATAGTCTAGTGGCCAAACAATTTTGGGTTAGGGATCTCAGGCTCTGGATCTTACGAGAGGACACCTGGGGACGGCAGTTCGAATCTGCCTCGGGCTATCTAATTTTTAAAAAAGTCAAAAGGCTTATCGTGAAGCCATTGCAATTCTTTCTAATTCATTTTTCTTCTTGACAGAAGGAGCATTCATGTCATTTGCAGACGCAAGTATGAGATGTTCTGCAAGATTTTCTTCAACTGCTTTTGGATTAGAAAATGATGCATCCCTTACACCTTCAGCAATGAATCGTAATGCCAAGTCAACTCGTCTAAGAGGTGCAACATCTACTGAAACGTGATAGACAGTTCCACCATAAACTATTCTTGTTGTATCTTCATTTGGAGCAGAATTTTCTACTGCGCGTATCAAGACTTCAACAGGATTTTTGCCAGTCTTCAAATGAATAATATCAAAAGCGGCCTTGACTGTATTGATTGCACGGATTTTCTTTCCTCCCATTCGTCCTGTGTTCTTGGCATATTTTTTTCCAAAGTGAGATAATTTGTTTACCAGTCTTTCTGCAATGTTTATCTCTGCTTTGTTGAATCTTTTAAGAGCAGATCTGCCAAATGACATGGGCATTATTTCTTGTTTAAGTGAGATCACGTTTTTCAGACCTGGGTCTTTGATATCAATATTTGAGATATCCCATTTTCTAAATAATAGTAGATTTTGTGTCTCAGTCATTTTGATTATCTCCTTGGTTTTTCTTTCTTACCGTAAACAAGTTCTTTGAGTGATGTTCCATTTACTTTAAAGACTTTCCATCTGACACCAGGAATATCACCAAGTGCTCCTCCCATAGATGCACCCATACCTTCTACATGAACCTCATCATGTTCATCAACAAAGTTAAGGGCACCGTCACGAGGAAGGAAGGCAGTAACTGTTTTACCATTTTTTATGAGTTGAACACGAACACATTTTCTAACTGCAGAGTTGGGCTGTTTTGCCTCTATTCCGACTTTTTCCAATACAATTCCTCGAGCTTGAGGAGCACCTCCAAGAGGACTTGCTTTTCTGTCAAGACCTAACTCTCTTCTCTTGTATGTGCCTATGGACCATTTTTGTCGTTTTCTCTTATCCTTGAGAACTCTTCCTGCAAATAGACCTAGTGGTGATTTTGCCATAACATCTACTCCATTATTTTCTCCGGACTTTGTATGAGAACACTGGAAATTTGAAAGTATCTTTTTGCCAACAATCTTGCCTTTTCTGCATTACGACCCTCTCTGCCTACTACGATTCCTTTCTTTTTTGCATCAACTAGAATTATTGCTTGTAATGAACCATCCAATCTCTTGTTTATCTTTACTTCAGAGACTAGTTTTGGATTGAGCATATTTCTGAGAAACTCTGCTGGGTCTTCAGAATATTCTACAAGTTCAACATTTCTTTTAACTACATTTTGTAGATTTTTAATTGTAGAGCCACCTTTCCCAATTGCTAATCCCATTTTACCTTGATTTACAACAAAAATTACTCTGTCTTGTTTTTCATCTTCAATACAGTCTCGTGCTGTAGCTCCAGTCACATTTTGAAAAAGCGACATTAGTTTTATTTGATCTGTTGTCAGTTTGATTGTTTCCGTCATATCTTTTTTAAACTCGATCTCTTGGTGGGACATTTAAATCTTGATAGAAAACATGTGAGTAAAAGTACATTTGATTAATTCGTCTCTGTTTCTAGTTCTTTTGTTATTGCTTTAAGATTAGTATCGCTTAGAGCTTTGAGCGATATTGCCGAAATTCGGAATTGTGTTCCACATAATCTTCCAAGTTCTACAGAAGATCCATTATAATTAAGGGTTGGAACTTTGGAGCTTTTTGCAGCTTCTTGTATTTTTTCAAGTGTTTGTTGTTGTATTGATGTAGACAAGACAATTGCTTTGGAACTTTTTATTGTACTGATTGCCTCTTTTGTACCAAAGGCATACTTGCCATCATCTATTGCATCTTTTATTATTTTTTCTAATAGTTTAGCCATCTTGAACCACTTTCATGTATAGATCAACAGTTCCTGTACCAATTGGAATATTTGCACCCACTATAACATTTTCTGTTAC
>JAGWGS010000008.1 GCA_028867235.1 Nitrososphaerota archaeon
ATCCAGTTCTTTTTGGAGTACGTGGAGAAGATCCTGATTCTGTAATTAAAAGTGCATCAATGGTTCAATCAAAGGAAAAATTCTGTGGCTACATGGTATTTCGTTCAAATCAAGGTACAGGTGATCATCTACAAAATGAACTTGATGTAAGAAATCTCCGACCATTTTCTTCTGGTTACTTGGTTGGAAACATAATTCAAAAACCACAAACAATTTTGGGTGGACACGTGTTTTTTTCCATATCTGTAAACAATTCTATCATCAAATGTGCGGTATACAAACCAACAAAGCTTGGTTCTATTGCAGAAAATCTAATGGAAGGAGATTTAGTAAAAGTTGGAGGTGGAATTAGAAAATCTTCAAAAAAACATGGCCAGGTTCTAAATATAGAATTTCTAGAAATACTTGATCTAAAAAAGCATGTAATAATGGTGAATCCTTCTTGCACAAAATGCAATAAACGAATGAAATCAAAGGGAATAAACCAAGGATACAGATGTGTCAAGTGTGGAAATACTGCCAGAGAAAAAGTAGAACAAGAAGTTTTGCGGAATATAGGAAAACAATTCTATCTTCCTGTAATCTCTGCACATCGTCATTTGACACGCCCAATGCAACGCATCAGTATAGTCAATACCAAAATTGAGTTTGACAACTCTAAAAGATGGTTCTCAAATTAATATCTTGAAGATAGCGGGGAGTAGATTTGAACTACTGACTTGCGGGTATCTCATCGGTATAGATTATGAGCCCGCCGGGATGACTTAGCCCATTAGTCTGACTTCCCCACCCCGCTAAGTGAAGAAAGGCCTCAAGGGTGATATATACTCTTTAAACGAATTTAGAAATAATTAATAGGATTTCTCAAGTCTCAGACCTGTGGATAAAAAAACTAGAATATTGGCAATAGTAGCTGCTATTGCAGCTTCCATTTTGATTGTTACATCTCCTTCCGGATCAATTGTAATTCCACAACCAAATACCAGCACAACCACCGGAAGTGATGCAGTACAAGTTGTTGCAACACATCTGCAGAAACCTTGGGCAATGGCATTTGGAGGCGGAAAAATATTTTTCACTGAAAAAATTGGCAAGCTGCGAGTTGTAGATAATGGCATACTTGTAAATGACTCTGTTGCTGATCTTCACGTATCTGATATTTCTGATGCAGGTCTTCTTGGAGTAGCAACACATCCAGATTTTGCAAGAAATCACTGGATCTATGTCTATTACACCTATAAAGATGGAGACAAGTTGTGGAACAAAGTCCTTCGAATAACTGAATCCAATGATAAAATATCAGATGCAACTGTTATACTTGATAAAATTCCTGGTGCAGAATTTGATGATGGCGGAGTGATAAAATTTGGTCCTGATGGAAAACTCTACATTGGTACAGGAGATGCAACAGATGAAAATGCTGCTCAAGATTTGACCTCACTTGCAGGAAAGATATTGAGATTAAATGATGATGGTTCTATTCCAAATGACAACCCTTATCCAAACTCTCCTGTCTACTCATCAGGTCACAGGAATCCCCAGGGTCTTACATGGGATAGCAAAGGAATCTTGTATGAAACTGAGGAGGGCCCAACCAAAAATGATGAACTCAACATAATACAAAAAGGTAAAAACTATGGATGGCCAAATCAAGAATGTACTGGCTCACAAGGATATCAGCCTGCATTATTGTGCTATAATATCAGCGTAGAACCTGCAGGCATTGCATACTATGGCATGGGACCTCTTGACTTTAAGGATAATTTGTTGATGGCTACCCTTCGTGGAAACATACTGTATCAACTTCATGTCTCTGATGGTAACATGACATCACAAAAGATCATATTGGATGGTCTTGGACGAATTCGTGAGGTTGGGGTGGGGCCTGATGATTATGTGTATGTTCTTACTTCTAATACAGATGGACAAGGATTCCCAGACAAAAATGATGATAAACTATTGAGGATTGTGAAGTAAATTGGCTGATTCGTCTATCTCAAAATTTCATGAAAAAACAAGAGATGAAAAAATAAAATCAATAGAGTCATTTTCAAATCTTTCAAAAGAAGAAGTAGAAATCCTGAAAGGAAATGGAGGAATAACTTTTGATCAAGCAAATACGATGGTTGAAAATGCCATTGGAATTGTCTCATTTCCACTTGGTATTGCAACAAATTTCAAAATAAATGGAAGTGACTATCTTGTCCCAATGGTAATAGAAGAACCCTCTGTAATTGCTGCAGCATCTAAAGCTGCCAAGATTGCAAGAAAACATGGTGGATTTGTAATGGAAGCAGATGAATCGTACAGTATTGGACAGATCCAAATAGTCAATGTCGATGTAAAATCTGTAACTACAAAGATCTTGGCCAAGTCTGATGATATTATTACTCTCGCAAATTCAAAAAGTAAAACATTATCAAAAATGGGAAAAGGAGCAAAGCAAGTTTTGTGCAAAGAAATCTCAACAAGATCAGGACCTATGCTTGTAGTTGAAATTCTAATAGATGTTGGTGATGCAATGGGTGCTAATGTTACAAACACCATGTGCGAAGCAGTTGCACCTATGATAGAGGAAATAACTAGAGGTAGAGCAGTACTGAAAATATTATCAAACTATTCTACCAGGAGACTAGTCAGAGGAAGAGCCACATTTGATAAAGAAGAGTTGGGTGGCAGCAATGTAGTAGATAATATAATTTTGGCATATGAATTTGCAGCAAATGATCCATACCGAGCTGTTACTCATAACAAAGGAGTAATGAATGGAATAATTGCAGTTGCAAATTCTACTGGACAGGATACACGAGCAATTGAGGCTGCAGCTCATGCATATGCCTCAAAGGATGGTCAGTATACCTCACTTACAAAGTGGAAAAAAGACTCAGATGGAAACCTAGTTGGAGAAATAGAAATGCCCATGTCTGTAGGAATTGTTGGCGGAATAATCAATATTCATCCTGTAATGAAGACCTGCTTGAAAATCCTGGGTGTGAAATCTGCCCGTGAATTGTCGTGTATTATAGGTGCAGCAGGACTTGCGCAAAATCTCAGTGCAATGAGGGCTCTGGCCTCAGAGGGAATACAGAAGGGTCACATGAAACTTCATGCTAAAAACATAGCTGCCAGTGCGGGAGTCCCACCTGAAAAGATTGCTCAAGTAATAGCCCAAATGACAAAGGAAGGAAATATCTCAGTTACTAGAGCACGAGAGATTCTGGAAAATCTCTAGGCGACTAAATATATATCCAAAGAAGTTTGTTAGGTCTACATTGACTTTAGTAAAATTTGCCGTTCCTAAGGGAAGCATAGAAGAAGCTACCTTCAAGATACTTGAAAGATCATGGACACGTGTAGTAAAAAGAGATAGAACTTACCGTGTCTTGCTTGATGACCCTCTAATATCAGTAAAGATGCTACGCCCACAAGAAATTCCTAATCTTGTATTTGCAGGATTGTATGATGTAGGTATAACTGGAAGAGATTGGGTCAAGGAAACAAATTCTGATGTAGAGATACTTCTTGATCTAGAGTATGGGAAAATAAAACTTGTAGTTGCAATTCCTGACTCTTATCACTTTAAATCACTTGATGAAATGATACTGGCATATGCAAAGAAAAAGAAAATACTGAGAATCTCTTCTGAGTATCTTAACACAACTGCCAAATTTATCATGCAATGCAAGAACTACAAGAAACTCTATGGTTCCAAAACTCCTGTTATAGTTACACCATGGTTGAGCCAGGGTTCAAACAAAAATGTTCAGATTTTCCTCTCTTTTGGAGCAACAGAAGCAAAACCTCCGGAGGATGTTGATGCTATAGTTGATGTAACAGAAACTGGTACTACTCTGACACAAAATCAACTAAAAATAGTTGAGACTGTGGTGGAATCAACTGCAGTTCTAATAGCAAATAAAGTATCTCTAAAGGACAAATCTAAACGAGGAAAAATATATGATATTGTGACAATGTTACGTGGTGCGGTAGAAGGGAAGAAGCACCTACATCTGTTCCTAAATGTTAAAGAAGAAAATCTAGACAAGCTTCTACATGAATTACCATCGCTCAAACGACCGACAATAAGTCCATTGAGTGAAAAGGGCTGGTATGGAATCAACACAGTTATTCCAAAATCTGAATTCCATAAGATGATTCCAAAACTACGAAAGATTGCACAGGGTCTAGTGGTACATGAGCCAAAACAAATTTTGGCACTTGAGGAGATAAAACGTGACGAGGAAAGTTGATGAAAATCATCAATGTTTACAATGTGGATTCAATCGTAGAGTCTACCAGGCCAAAAATAGATAGTGCTGCAAGACAAAAAGTACTAGATATCATCTTTGATGTAAAAAAAAGAAAGGATAAAGCTCTAAAAGAATACGAAACAAAATTTAGCGGAGCTAAAATCATCTCTCTGAAAGTTACTAGGCAGGAAATAAAGTCTGCCTATGCTAAGGTAACAAAAGAGCAGATTGATGGAATTAAACTTGCAAAATTCCGACTAGAAAAATCTGAAAATGCGGTGCGAAAGAAACTAGGAAATGTCTCTGTAACAATGGATGGGATTGTTATAAAAAAAACATTCTTGCCGATTGATACTGTTGGTTGTTACATTCCAGGCGGAAAGGCTCGATATCCAAGCACTGTGATAATGTCAACTGTTCCAGCAAAAGTTGCAGGAGTAAAAAAAATAGTTGCCGTATCCCCATCCTACCAAGGAAAAATAGATCCACTCACACTTGTTGCAGCGGATATCTGTGGAGTAGATGAGTTCTATAAGGTAGGGGGTGCCCAGGCCATTGCCGCCCTTGCATATGGAACGCAATCCATTCCTCAAGTAGATAAGATAGTGGGTCCGGGAGGATCATTTGTCACTCTTGCCAAGTCATTGCTAAGTGAAGTTGTTTCAATTGATATGATAGCAGGTCCTACAGAGCTTGCAATTGTAGCAGATGATACATCTGATGCTAATCTTGTTGCACTTGATCTTATCTCTCAGGCAGAACATAGCCCTGATACAATGTGTTGTCTAATAACCAACTCCACACAATTAAAAAATTTGGTATTAAAATCACTTGAACAGAGGCTCTCATTTATCAAAAGGTCTCCCATTGTAAGGGAGAGCTTGCAGCAAAATGGGTTTATTGCAATATGTAAAACTACTCAACAAATGGTTGATTTTGCAAACAAGCTTGCACCAGAACACCTCGAGATTATGACAAAGAACCCAAGAAGACTTGGACAATGTATCAAGTCCGCTGGATTGATACTGTTGGGAGAAAACACTCCTTCATCTGCAAGTGATTATCTTCTAGGATCAAATCATGTTCTTCCAACTAATAGGTTTGGAAGAACTAGAGGTTCGCTAGGTGTACTTGATTATATGAAAATAAAAACTCAAGTAGAATCATCAAAAACTTCGTTGAAAAAAATCTCCAAATATATGAAAGCTCTAACAGATGCAGAAGACTTGCCAAACCACTATGAGGCAGTAAAGGGAAGATTACTATGAAAAAAGATTGGTTTGTAAGAGAACTTGAAAGATATTCCAAACTTACAGGATACAAAAAACCGGAAAAATATACAGGTGCAATAAAGCTTGATTCAAACGAAAATTATGTAGTAACCAAAGAATTTCTTGAATCTATGATGAGCAAGGCAAGAGAGCGTATTGATGTTCGAGAATACCCATTGGGAGGAACAGAAAAACTGGTAGAAGAAATTTCCAAGTATCTCAAGATGCCTAAGGAAATGATTGGAGTTGGAAACGGCTCTGATCAAATAATTGATCTCTTTCTCAGTAATTTCGCATCCAAGGCCACAAAAATTCTGACCTCAGATCCAACTTTTGGGTTCTTTGAGGAACGCTGCAAATTATATGGAATTTCCACAATAAAAATTCCCTTTGACAAAAACATGACGCTTGATCTGGACAAGTTTTTGGCAAGCTCAAAGAAAGCTGATATTTTGTATCTTGACACGCCTAACAATCCAACTGGATTCCAATTCAAAAGAAAAGACCTAGAAAAACTAGTGCGAGAGTTCAAAGGTCTTGTGATAATAGACGAGGCATATGTGGAATTTTCTGATTATTCACTTGTTGAATTGACTAGAAAAGTGAGCAATCTTGTTGTACTTAGAACACTATCCAAGTCATTTGGCTTGGCAGGATTGAGAATAGGGTATTTTGTTGCAAATGCACGAATAATTGACACATTTACAAGAGTAATCCAGTACCCTTATCCGCTAAACACATTTGCAATAGAAGTTGGCATATTGGCTCTCAAGCAATCAAAGTATTTTGAAGATATAGCCAGTCTTATTAAGAAAGAACGTTCAAGAATCATTTCAAATCTTCAGCAAATGAAAATATTTTCTGTATTTGATTCTAAAGCGAATTTTGTTCTCTTTGCAACTGGTGGTTCTGGTCAACGAATCTACAAGGCTTTACTTGAACAAGGTATTTCGATAAAGAATCTTGGTAAAATTGGAAAATATGACGGATGTCTACGAGTTACCGTGGGATCAGAAGAGATGAACTCTAGGTTCCTTACAGCCATACGGGATTTGCTAAATTGACTCTACAAGAGATTGCAGAGGGGATGATGATAAATCCAGAAAAAATTCCAGTAATTAAAAAACTTGATTCTATAGTGTTTGATTGTGATGGAGTTCTTATTGATATCACAAAATCATATGATCTAACCATACAAAAAACTGTAGATTATATAGTACAAAAGATGGCTCACATAAATCAATCAGGTCTTGTTACAAAACAGATGATAGAAGGATTCAAAGCTAGTGGTGGCTTTAATGATGAGATTGATGTCACATATGCACTAATACTTGGTGTAGTTGCGGCACAAAAAAGAAACGAACCATTCTCCAAATTTGTTTGTCAATTAATTGAGAATGCAGATCAAACTGGTATAAAATCGGTTGAAAAATATCTTGATTCCATAAATGTGGATGTTTCAGATATTAAAAAGACATTATCATATCCGGGCCCGAAATTTCAAAATCCTCTATCCTCAATCTTTGATGAGATTTTTTATGGCTCTGAGCTATATCTGCAACTCTATAAGAGAAAACCTCAGTTCTTTGATGGTCCTGGACTAATTGAAAATGATGTGGTCCTTTTGAACAAAGATCTTGCACAGAAACTTCATGTAAAATTTGGTGCCAAATTAGCAATTGTAACAGGACGTGGTCACTTGTCTGCGAAATATTCTCTAAAGGATCTTTTTGATGAGTTTGATCTATACAACTCGAAATTTCTTGAGGATGAGCCTCGTGAAATGGCAAAACCAAATCCTCAATCCCTTGTATCTGCAATAAAGGGCATGAATGGAAAAAACTCACTATATGTAGGTGATTCCATGGAAGACTATATCATGGCACACAAAGCCAATGAATATGGTATATCAACAATATTTTGTGGGATATATGGCACTAGTAAAGATCCTCAGGCAAAAAGAACACTATTTGAGCGCGTAAATGCAGATATCATAGTAAAATCAATAGATCTAATTCCGAAGACATTAAATCTAGTCGAGGCATAAACCCATTCTCTACTCGGGGATTTTAATGAAGTCTAGAAAAGCACACATTAATAGAAAAACCAAGGAAACCGAGGTACTAGTCGAGGTAGATCTTGATGGAACCGGAAAAATATCTGTAAAGACAGGACTAGCATTTCTTGATCATCTCATTATATCAATGTCAAAACATGCCATGATGGACTTGAAATTAATTGCCAAATCAATGGATGAGATAGATCACCACCTAATAGAGGATACAGCTATCGCACTTGGAACTGCAATGGACCAATCACTGGGTGATAGAGCTGGTATTGTAAGATTTGGCCATGCCTCAGTACCTATGGATGAGTCACTTGCAGAAGCATCACTTGATCTAGTAAAAAGACAATATCAACAAATTGAACTATCTATAAAAAGAAATCAAATCGAAGAGATTTCTCGAGAAGATCTTGAACACTTTTTCAGATCACTTGCACAGAATCTAAACATCTGTATGCACGTGTCTGTAAAGTACGGAGAAAATGATCACCACAAGATAGAATCTGCAATAAAGGCATTTGCAGTAGCCTGGAGAACTGCTGCAGGATATGATTCCAAACAAAAAGGAATACCTAGTACAAAAGGTGCCATGTAATGGTCAAGGTAGCTATATTTGATTATGGTGCAGGGAACATATTCAGCCTAAAATCATCACTTGAAAAAAATGAAGCAGAAGTTGATATCATAACCAGTCTTGAAAAAATAAAAAACTATTCAGGATTACTCTTGCCTGGAGTTGGAAACTTTGATCCGGCGATAACCAGTTTGAGTACGTCAAAGGTGGCGTTTCAAGATCTGGTTAAGGATCAAATCCCAACACTTGGAATATGTCTTGGGATGGAGATGTTCTTTGAGAAAAGTGAAGAAGGAAAGTTATCAGGACTGGGAGTCTTTGATGGAGAAGTAGTTATTCTTCCAAATAAATTCAAGATTCCACATATGGGATGGAATGATCTACAAATCAAAAAACCTAGTGTCTTGCTAGACGGAGTAAAAGAGGGTTCATGGGTTTATTTTGTTCATTCCTATAGAGTAAAGCCAAAAAATGAAGATATCATAAAGGCAGACTCTGATTACGGAATAAATGTACCTGCCGTGATTGAAAATGATGTTCTATTTGGAACACAATTTCATCCTGAAAAATCCGGAAAAGTTGGTTCTATTATGATAAAGAACTTTTTACGAGTGTGTAAAAAGTGAAAATAATCCCAGCAATTGACATTATGGACAATAAGGTAGTGCGACTGGTAAAAGGAGATCCTAAAAACAAGACCGTATACAGCTCAGACCCTGTTGGCATGGCAAAAAAATGGGAAAAATCTGGTGCAGATATGCTTCATGTAGTAGACTTGGATGCTACACTTGGTCTTGGTTCTAATCTTCAAACAATCAAAAAGATAGCCGAGTCTGTTTCAATACCTATAGAAGCTGCAGGAGGATTGCGTACTAGAGAAACAATAGAAAGCGCACTTGAATTCTCCTCAAGAGTAGTTCTAGGAACTGTTGCCTTTAAGAATAAACAAATTTTGGATGAAATATCGGTAAAATATCAAAAAGAGAGAATTGTGATATCAGCAGATCAGATGGAAGGAAAAATAGTGGTAAGTGGTTGGACAGAAAGTACTGGTATAGAACTTGATCAAGGACTTCGAAATTTTATAAATCAAGGATATTTTCATTTTCTTATAACAACTGTGGAACGGGATGGAACTCTTAATGGCCCAGATCTTGATACTCTAACAAAATCATGCAAGTTGCCAAATACACATGTTATTGCCAGCGGAGGAATTTCTAGCTTGCATGATATAACAAACGTTAAGAAGTGTGGGGCCTTTGGTGTAATTCTTGGTAAGGCATTATATGATGGAAAAATATCTGTAGAGGAGGCCAAGGCTCTAGCATGACTTTAACCAAGAGAGTAATTCCATGTCTTGATGTTGACAATGGCAGAGTAGTAAAGGGAATGCACTTCAAGTCAATAAAAGATGCAGGAGATCCAGTATTGCTTGCAGAAAAGTACAGCCAAGAAGGTGCCGACGAATTGGTCTTTCTTGATATTACTGCATCAGAACAGCAAAGAGAGACAATCAAAAGCCTTGTTAAAAAAGTAGCACAAGTTATCGATATACCATTTACTGTAGGTGGGGGAGTAAAGACACTACAGGACGCACGTGATATTCTACTCAGTGGTGCTGATAAAGTTGCTATAAACACGGGAGCAGTAAAAAATCCTGAAGTAATAACAAAATTGATGGAAATTTTTGGAAAGCAGTGTATAGTCATAGCTATGGATGTACGACGTAATTTTGAGATAAAAGAAGGTAAGCATATCTTTGAATCTGATTCAAAAAAATTCTGGTTTGAAGTTTTCATCTATGGAGGAAAAACTCCTACTGGTCTTGATGCTATAGAATGGGCAAAAGAAGTAGAACGACGTGGAGCAGGAGAAATTCTGCTGACAAGTATAGACATGGATGGAACAAAAGAGGGTTATGATGTTCAATTAATTCAAGAAATAGTAAATGCTGTAAACATACCTGTTGTGGCATCAGGAGGGTGTGGAAAACCAAAACACATGCTTGACGTATTTTTACAAACTAACGTAGATGCCGCTCTTGCCGCATCAATATTTCACTACAAGACTCACTCAGTAGACAGAGTAAAAGAATATCTAAAAGAGAATGGAGTACCTGTAAGACTATAACAGAAAAATAGGGCATACAAAGAAGAGATAGTATAATGAATAAAAAAATAGGCGATATTGATTTTGCAAAAAGTGACGGTCTTGTGCCTGTAATAGTACAGGATGTCAATTCTAGAGAGGTCCTGACTCTTGCATACGCAAATAAAGAATCACTTGAGCTTACACAAAAGACTGGTAATTCGTGGTTCTGGAGTAGATCCAGAAACAAATTGTGGATGAAAGGAGAAGAATCTGGAAATGTACAAAAGGTAAAAGAAGTACTAGTTGACTGTGACTCTGACGCTATCATATATCTCGTGGAACCAAGTGGACCTGCATGCCACACAGGAGATCGTGTATGCTTTCACAATATACTTGAAAAATAATTTTAGCAGGGGCTCAATCCTTTAGGAACTGGGGCCAAGCCTGAACTTTTTTCCTCTCCTGGTATGTATTCATTTACAATTTCAAATGGTATTGCTTTGTAAGGCACTCCTCTAGGTACTACATTCCATGTGCCAACCAAGTCTGTCGCATTGCACAGTGCTATGCTTCTCTCTGTTGTAGGTTTGAAGAATTGTTTAAAGTTAGACTTGAGCGTACCGTTAAATGGGATCTTTGTAAATGTGTCTCCCTTTGGATCAACAATATCAATTTCTCCAGCTTCTGTTGGTTGTAATCCACTTACTATCATGAAGACATTTTCTCCTAATTTGTACTGATTCTTATTAATTGAGAATGGTCCTGATACAACCCATTTCCACTGTCTGGACTCTAAATCTTGTTGTTGATAATAAGAATAAACTGAAATTGCAACTATGCCTGCAACTATAGCTAAAGCAATTATTTTTCCAGTATGCTTCTTCTTTTTTGTTCTCTCTTTTATCTTCAATTTTTAATTTTCATCCTTACTATATCATTAATATTTCTTCTAATTCTAAAAAATTTATAAAATTCTGTAATTCTAAAAATTTCTATATCATTCTCTCTCCCCCTTTTTGATCTTTTTGCAATTAAAGCTGGATTTGTATTAATTTTTACTTAATTATGGTATTTTAGAAATTAAGTATAGCTTAAATTAATATTAGGATTTTTTATCTACTATTTTACAAAGTCAGAATTATCTTGGGAAAAATCAAGTTTCTACAATGCAGGGAATGCAAAAAAGAATACGCACCTACCTTCAAGTATATCTGTGAAGAATGTTTTGGTCCTCTTGATGTATGCTACGATTTTCCATCTGTAAACAAGGACTCATTTTCAAATCGTGAACACACATACTGGAGATATCATGAACTACTGCCAATTGAATCAAAATCTAACATTGTAAGCATAGGTGCAGGTATGACGCCTTTGATTAAGGCAGACAAACTTGGCAAATCTCTTGGACTAAATAATCTATACATAAAAAATGACTCGGTAAATCCTACTTTTTCATTCAAAGATAGACCTGCGGGTGTTGCTATCTCAAAAGCAAAAGAATTTGGTTTATCCGCAGTAGGATGTGCATCCACTGGAAACTTGGCATCTGCCACAGCAGCACATGCCGCTAAGGGAGATTTTCCATGTTATATTTTTGCACCAAGTGATATAGAACACGCAAAGATCACTCAAGCTCTCTCTTATGGTGCTAATTTTATCTCAGTTGACGGTACATATGATGACGCAAACAGAATTGCTGCACAGATAGGTGATAGTAAAGGAATAGGAATAGTAAACATAAACATGCGTTCCTACTATGTTGAGGGATCCAAAACATTGGCATATGAAGTAGCAGAACAACTTGGATGGAAAGTACCGGATCAATTGATTGTCCCCGTGGGAAGCGGTGCAATGTTGAATGCCATCTGTAAAGGATTTGAAGAACTAGAAAGTGTTTCATTGCTAAATAATGTATCTAATATGCACATGATTGCAGCTCAGCCACATGGATGTGCACCAATCGTTGATGCTTTCAAGAAACATCTCTCAGAAGTAACTCCTGTTGAATCCCCTGATACGATTGCAAAAAGCCTGGCAATAGGAGATCCTGGTGATGGTCAATACGTATTACGACGTCTAAAACAATATAATGGATTTGCAGAGGAATCCAATAACAAAGAAATCTTGGATGCTATACTATTACTTGCCAAGACTGAAGGTATATTCACAGAACCTGCAGGAGGCGTCTCTGTTGCTGTTCTGAAAAAAATGGTTGATGAAGGAAAAATTGACAAAAATGACCACACTGTATGCTACGTAACAGGTAATGGACTAAAAACAACAGAAGTTATGATGGATGTATTGTCAAAACCACAAGTGATGCAAGCAGATGTTGGAAAAATATTGGCATTGGTGAGATAAATGGCAAATATCAAATTCACAATTCCTTCAGTATTAAACAAGGGAGGCGGAGAAAAAAAAGTAGAACTGGCTGCTAGTACACTCTCTGAGGCATTTACTAAAATTGCAGAACAATTAGGGGATGAATTTAAGAGACGAGTTCTAAATCCTGATGGATCTCCACGATCTCTTATCAACATATACGTAAATGGAAAAAATATGCGATTTTCTGGAGGTATGACTACTGTGCTAAAAGATGGTGATGAAATTTACATATTGCCTGCAGTAGCTGGAGGTTCAGATCTTTCAAGTAGAGATCTTGAGAAATATTCAAGACAAGTAATGTTGGAAGAAATTGGTTATGAAGGTCAGCTTAAACTCAAAAAATCAAAGGCATGCGTCGTTGGAGTAGGAGGATTAGGTAATCCTATAGTAACGCGATTAGTTGCGATGGGAATAGGAGCAATAAGGATTGTCGACAGAGATGTAGTGGAGCTATCCAACTTACATAGACAAACAATGTTTGACGAGTCTGATATTGGTCAAGTCAAAGTAGAAGTAGCTGCAAAAAAACTCAAAAAAATGAATTCCGATGTAATAATAGAAGCATTGCCCGTATCTGTAAATGATTATACTGCTTTAGATGTGGTAGAAGGATGCGATGTGGTAATTGACGCACTTGATAGTGTTAACGCAAGATATTCTCTTAACAAGGCTTGCATTAAGAAAAACATACCATTTGTAACAGGAGCAGCAGTAGGAGTTTCTGGACAGGTATTTACAATACTGCCTCATAACACTGCCTGCTACCATTGCATTTTCCCATCGCTTGACGAAAATTCAATGCCAACATGCAGTACGGAGGGAGTTCATCCTTCAATACTTTCTATTGTTGGAGGAATTGAGGTTGCAGAAGCAGTTAAAGTCATGATAGGAAGAACTCCCACACTAGCAAACAAACTATTGTATATTGATCTAGATAATCTTGATTTCAATACTGCTACCTTTAGTAAAGTAGATGAATGTCCTGAATGTGGTTCCGGAAAACATGAAGAAATGCCTGTCCAGGAACTCATTGTTGAGGAACTATGTGGGCGCAATAGGGGAAAAAGAACATTCTCAATAACTCCAACAACAATGTTTGAGATTGATGTTCCAAAAATAACTAACATAGCATCTGAAAAAGGGTTTAAGGTACAAAACCAAGGTGAACTTGGATTGTCTATATCTTCTAATGATATCTATGTCAGTTTCTTAAAACGTGGGTCTGCTGTAATTGTTGGCGAAAAAGATGAAAGCTCTGCAATTACATTATACAAAAAACTAGTAAACGCATAAACACTTTCTAATGTTTACTGCAAGTCTTTATTATTTTAGCTAACTTGCTGTATGGATCTTCCATTGATGCCAACACATTTCTTGCTTTTTTCTTATTGTCTCTTTTTTCTGTCATCTTTTTAATCAAAGAAAGAAAACTCTTTGGTTCTGTTTCTCTTTTTACTAATCCTGTACGTACAAGATATTTCTCAATGTAATTTGGTACTGCGTTGTATGATATAGTGGGAACTCCCATTAATGCAGCTTCTGCAGTCATGGTGCCTCCAGAACCTATGAAAAGATCCGTAATGTTGAGAAGCGATTTACCATCAACTACTTTATCCATCACTGCAATTTTTTTACCAAATTTTTCTTTGAGTCTTTTTTGTTGTGGTGTATATCTTGCCAAAACCAGGATGTTGTATAGACTGCTTACCTTACTTATCTCTCCAATAATTTCATCGCTTCTGGTTTTTCCTTGAACGTATGCAGCCTCTGACTCTTCAGGTCTGATAACAATTGTCTTTTTTGTCTTGTCTATGGTTATCTTGTTAATTTTCGTCTTTTCTTTTACTATTACTGCTGCATCAATCGATTTGTATTGAATAATGTTCTTCTCTGTAATGCCATATTTGACAAATTCACTCTTTGGTATTATCCATGGAATGAGAAGTTTTTGTACAAATGGAACTGCAAGTCTCATCACAGCTTCTGCATGAGGAGAATCTGAAAATGCTATGTGTTTTATGCCCATCCCAAAAGCAATTCTTGCTGCTTCTGGGGAACAAAAACTTATGGTCAAATCAGGAGAAAATCTAGTAATTTCGCCTAATAGATCATTCATTCTTTGTATACTGGAGTGGAGTTTTCCTTCTCTTTCAGATCCTCCATGTCTACCGATTAATCTTAGATTCACATTTTTTATCTTGGATAATTCAACAACTTCACGATAATTTCTTGAAGTGCATAATATTTTGTGATTTTTACTTAATTTGGTTACCATTGGAGCAAAAAAAAGCAATTGTTTAGGCGTTAGGATGTCAAACCAGATTTTCAAACATTTTTGGTATAATTTGAGGGTGGAAAAAGTTTTTCTTAGCCCGTACTCATAGTCCGGTTGATTTGGCCGCAACAAAAATTGTAGTTTATGGTTTGAGTACAGAAGGTTACTCTGTTGCATGCCAAATGGCAATAAAGGGAGCTGATGTCTTTATTGTAGACGAGTCTGCTCATATGGCAATATCACTCAAAGCTGAGATCGCAAAGACTTACCCTAACGTTACATCTCTAAAAGAAGACGAACCCCTATTGGGTGTTGAACCAATTGATGTGGCAATATCTCATGCAGAATATCTTTTCTTTGCACCCAGAATACGAAAAACAGGCCAAGAAGCAAAGATGGAGATTCACTCAAAATTCAAAGATGCTACATCTTCTATAAAAAAAGGTGGATCTGTAATTTACAATCTCCCAACCGGAATAGGTGGTAACAACGAAACTATTTCCTTACTAGAACATGTTTCAGGCCTTGAGATGGGAAAAGGCATATCTTACTTTTACTATCCTCTTTCAAAAAACAGCGTCCCGGAAATTATTGGCTCATTTAATGCAAAAGATGATGAAAAACTTGCAAAACTATTAGAGTCTGATAAAAAAGGAAAAAAGTTTGTTTCCATATCATCTGCTGAAATTTTACATGCAATCAAGGTTCTTACACAATTTGCAAGTCTGTCAAGCGTGTTGGAGGTATCAAAATTTGCACAAGATACACAAACAAGAAACGATCTTGTTCAGACTGAACACAATGATCTATTTCTTGATGATATGACAAACAGGTTGTATGATTTGAGGTCTCTTGGCACATCTGTAGAGGGGGCAGGTACCATGATGTATCTGGTCAATGGAAGTATAAAGGGAATTGAGGGTTATGTAAAAAGACTGATTGACGAAATCCGTTCTACACTTAAGAAAAATGAACTAAAGGCTAGCAGGACAAAGGTCGTCTTGGTATGGACACAAGATTCCTACGAAATGAGAGGGGATAAGGTGGATATGTTAAATTCTCTTGTTACTAAACTTCGTGACTACATAGGTGATGTTGAGATACATCAGGGTCCAGAATTAGATATATTCCACAGTGATAAAACAACTATAATCGTTGCATGTTCCAAATTTGATTATGATAAAATAACTAAAAATGGTAAAGACTCTGACGTTATAATAATTAAAACAAATCCGCTCTGTGAGATATTACAATAAGGCTAATATTTTCAAAATAATACATTTCTTGATATGAACGATGTGCCTGAAAATGATTTAGAAGAACTTTCACCAGAAAAAAATGATGACATGCAGTATAAACAAGAATTGGAAAATTTGAAAGCTCAATTAGAGCAAGAACAGGAAAAAGTCCTATTACAAGAAAAAAAAATTCAATACCTTCTTGCAGATTTTGAAAATCTCAAGAAACGATCGGAAATTGATGTTCAAAATCGTGTAAATTCAATCACTGATGGAATGATCCTGAAATTTCTTGGAATTTATGATGATTTTATTCGTGCACGAGATGCCCTGTCAAAGCAGCATATTGATTCACAAGGACTTGATGCTATACTGAAAAACATGAATTCCTTTTTATCGGAATTCGGAGTCAAGCCAATTGAAGCCACAGGGGAAATTTTTGATCCCAAGTTACATGAAGCAATATCTATCAAAGAAGATCCGACTCTAGATGATAATACCATAAT
>JAGWGS010000090.1 GCA_028867235.1 Nitrososphaerota archaeon
ATATGTTGTATCTGTTGCTATCACTTACACTGTTGGGAATTGGAGGAATTTTTATGTATAAAGGAATACGTGGCAAATGGGATCATGATGTAAAAGACAATGAAATGCTTGGTCCTAAAGATTCCTGATTTTACTCTATGATGTTTATGCCTATCAAGTATCTTATAATATCTAAAAATTCTTTTTCTGATATTTGACCGTCATCATAAAAAACTGCATTATGCTTCGCCCAATTTGGAATTTTTGTAAAATTGTGATTATCTGGTATCAGGTCAACAACGTGTGATTTTAAAGAATCAATGAACTCTGCATTGGATATTTCATTTTGAGACCATTTGTAAATACTTGATTCTGTTGAATTCTGATTCAGAAATAAACTTGCTAGTTTGTTAATTGTGATTATCTGGTACCCTTTGTTTCTTGCGTTGTCTACTATTTTTTCAAGATTTTGTATTCTTTCCATGTCTGGCGTATCTATTTTGATTGTACCGTTAGTCATGGCATAATCTTGAAAATTAAGTGCAACTATAGCATAGCCATTTGTTTGAATACTGTTGTCTATAGATGAAAGCATTTTGTCGTTTACCATGCTTTGATTAATGTCTTGTGTTAAAATACTGGGAAACACGCTAGCTGGGTAACTAGATACTTTGTCCACAAGATCTTGAGGAATTTGAAGTTCACTACCGCTAATGATTGTTATGTTGTTGTCTGCCATGGCGTGTAATGTATCATTATTAGCCTTGCCATATGGTGGTATGAAGACAATTGGATTAATGCCTGTAATGTTTGATATCTTTGATCTTGATTCTTGTAGCAAATCTGCCTGTTGATTTTTTGTTAGAGTTGTAAAGTCTTCAAAATTCCATCCATTTATTGCAGTGTCTATGTTTCCAGTATATGTTTCTGATTTTAGATAACTTACAATCTTTGTATCATTACCAAATGTATTTCCAATTATTCCTGTTGTAATACCTATATCTCTGCTGACAAAACTATCTATTATCTTGATCTGAACATCGTCAAGCCAATAGTCTTGTATGTTGTCAAGTCTAAATGCTATACAATTACAGCCTATCTTTGATTTTGGTGCTATAGTAGATGGATAGTGTATCTCTGTATTGTTTTTGATTGGAATTATTTGCACATTCGTAATGGTTCCGTCTTCAGTTATTGTCGTACTTGCCCATTCTGAATTGTCATCTGTTTTCATGACCTTGAATGTATAATCTCCTACCTTGATATTCGAAAAATATGCTTCCCCCCTTGATGTTACAGGTGAATTGGCAATTTCTCTTCCACTGTTGTCAAATAAGTTCACTGTGAATTTTCCGTCTGATGGTCCAACTGGGTGTAATTGTTGATTGAATATTTTTGCTGTTATGAGTGAATTTATCATTGGAGGCCAATTTGTTATGATTTTTGTTTCTTGAGCCGTTCCTGGTCTCAAATATACTGGAGACTCGGAATATGACAAATGATTTCCTATGTGTATTTCGACAATATAGCGGTCATCTTGATATGTTGTAGGCTGTATCCAAAAACGTAATGATTCGCCATTTGTATTTGTATAGCTCTGTGCCCATGTTTTATTGTCTTGGGCTGATTTTATGGATACTGTAGCATTTGCGATTGGTGTAATTCCGTCATTGTAAAAAACATTTATTCGCATTCCTCCTGGAAGTGGCATTTTCATTGTTACATCTTGATGACTCTGTTGTAGGTTAACGTATGATACACTTGAATACATACCGTTTGCATATGCTACTATCTTGTACTGGTGATTAATGGGAAGAGATATGATGTTAAATGGATTTCCTGTCACTGACTCGATTTCTTTGTATGGAGTTTGGTTTGTATCTTGATAGATCTTTAGGGATACTGGCCAGTAATCTGCGGTATCTCCATTTGTATAAATCAATGTAACTGCTATTGATCCATTGATTTCTCCAAACACTGCTATTGGAATTGAAAACATGAAAACTGAGAAAGCCACTAGATACATCTTTTTTTGAATTGATCCTAATGTGTTCAAATTCTACTTCATTTCTGCTAGTTCTTGCTAGTTATTAAGAATCAATATTTTTGTTTTTTTTACTGTTACACTCCAACTCTTTCGGCACTAGTCCATGTACCGTCTCTACTTTTCAAGTATCCAAATATTGAACTTATGAGAAATATGTCCAAAATTTGTTTGAAACCAATGACTAGAAAAATCCCATATGCAACAAGCTTGGGTTCTTCATTGTCTAATCTCACTGCAAGTGCAACCTGCAATGTTTGTAGCACTGAAAATATGGCAAACATTTCAAGCACAAACCATGTGCCGCCTGTAAGTCCAGCATATATCGCGCTACCTAATGTTATAAAACTGACAAACGGCATAACACAACTAGAAAAAATCATGTATGGGAAAACAAGTCTTTGTAATGTCCCAAATCTGGGATTTGTTAATGCATCGGAATGCCTAGAAAAGACTTGTAGGTTCCCTCTGTACCATCTTTTTCTTTGTTTATACAAGTTCATTAATGATTCTGGTGCTTCTGTATATGCAATGGCATTCGTGCTTCCAGATATGGCTAGTTTTGTTTTAAGAATTTTAAGTGTAACATCAAAATCTTCAACAAGTGTATCCTTGTGATAACTTCCAATCTCTTCTAAAATATTTTTCTTAAATGCTCCCAGTGCTCCTGGTACTACTGATATTGCTCCGAATACATCTAGCGCCCTTCTTGCTATTTGTATACCTGAAACATATTCTGCTGCCTGGCACCATGTAAGCCAATTTTTACGATTTCTTACTTTGATATTTCCTGCTACGGCTGCTACATTTTTGTCAACGGAAAATCCTTTAACTAGATGTATTAATGACTCGCGTCCAATTATTGTATCGGCATCAACAATTGTTATTATCTCTCCTGTGGAATATGCAAGTCCAAGATTTATCGCACTGGCCTTTCCTCCATTTTCTTTATGCAAAACTTTGGCTTGCTTTTTGTATCTAGACATTATTACAAATGTCTCATCCACACTACCGTCATCTATCAGAATTATTTCTTTATATGGATATTTTGTTTCAATGAGGGCCTGGATTGTTTTTTCTATGACTTTTTCCTCATTGTATGCAGGAACAATTATCGATACTCGGGGAAATGTTGTTAGTTCTGGCATAGACATTTCTCTATGTTTACTGTATAATGCAAGTGGTATGAACAAAAGTGTATTCCAAAATGTTAGAGTAAGACCCCATAACAAAATTGCTTTTGGCACTGACGCCTGGACAAAATATGTATCAGAACCAATCGTGATACCAAGAGCTATTGGAGTGACAATAAAAAAAACAAACAAGAAAGAGGGAAATTGTAGTCCATGCTTAAATTTAGAAGACAAATTTTTGCGTAAGGTGATTAACTGGTAACATGCTATTATTATTCCAATTAATATTGCAATAATGCTGATAAGAGATAATGTTATGTATGCCATGATCATAAGCAAAGAAAATATTGCAACACTGATGATCATCATTACTGGATCATTTTTTTGATATTGCATGTTTTCCATTTACTGATCGTCTTAATTGGTCTTTTTATATTGTTGAGCGTCATTTCGTACCAATTGAATTTCTACTTTGTAATTTGAAAAAACATCATTTACAATTTTTTCATATCGTATTCTTATATCAAGAACTAAGGTTTTCATATTGATGTAGATGTTCGATAAAATCTGAATCCTTAAGAAAGATTTAGTTAATTCGATTATGATGTAATTTTTAGATTGGATGTTCTTCAAAGTCTTGAGGTGCTAGGGCTTAAGTCTGGCGCGTCTATGGATGAGATAAAAAATGCATATAGAAATTTGGCACTACGTTATCATCCTGATAAGGATTTTTCTGATGGTGCCGAAGAGAACTTCATTAAAATATGTAAGGCCTATGTGATTCTCAAAGATCAATATATTTTGCAATCTAATCAAATACAAAAATTTGATGATATATATCCTGAAAATGCTGTAGAATACTATCAACAAGCTGAATCCAAGATATTGCAACACCAATATGATGAAGCTATATTGTTTCTTGATAAAACCCTGGATAAACTACCTCGATATGTCAATGCTTGGATAAGAAAAGCAAATGCGTTATCTGCATTAAAAAAATATGATGATGCATTATATTGTTATGGAAAAGCATTACAGATAAATCCTGAATCTGTAGATGTTTGGAATTTACAAGGTGTGTGTTTTTCTGAATTACGAAAATACGATGATGCACTACGATCATATGATGAAGCAATACTGTTAGATCCTACAAATGCTACTACTTGGAATTTCAAAGGGGTTTGTTGCTTTATTCTGGGAAATCTTGTGCAATCCTTAGAATGCTTTGAACAAGCAATAAGCTTACGGCCGGATTTTGCAATATCTTGGCAAAACAAGGGACGGGTGCTTGCCAAAATGGGAAAAAGCAAAGAATCTGAGAAATGTTTTACAAAATCAAACAACTTAAAAAATAATGTCTAAACTAATGCTAAACAATGTGTGGCCACATTCTATTACTCTTGGAAAGGTTGCAGTTTTCTCTTAAAAGACTTTTTAAAGCATACTTTTTGCGGTTTAAAATACAGATATTGAGATATGCGGAATTTCATTTTCTAACTCTTGATTAGAGATTGTCTTTTTTTCCATCCAAACACAAACAGAGCTATTTCTATACTAACAATCAGTCCCTGTAGTTGTCCGGTTTCATCCAGACTTTCAACTTTCCGAGCGATTCGTAGGCTTCAGACACCTTGCAATCTCTTCTATCGGTTCTTTCCTTGCAACGAGTCTTTCTGGTATGAATGTCTCATCGAATACGGTTTCGTCAACCAGAATTAGATTTGTCATCTTTGCAAAACTGGATGATATTAGCTTTAATCTTTTCTATGATGAATTTCCGCTAGAATCTGTGTATTTGGTTACCCTTACATTTTGTGTAAAACACAAAATTATATAAATATGTAAGGGTAACTATTTGCATGGTTATAATAAAGAAGAAAGTATTGAAGGGACAGATTTACTACTACCTAGAACACAGTATTAGGGAAAACGGAAAGGTGCATCCAAAGATCACATATCTTGGAAGAACGATTCCAAAGAACATCGAGGAGATTAAGAAGAACTTCCTAGCCGACATATCCAGAAAGACCTGGCAGACAGATGTAGAGAAAATTAGGAAGAATTATTCTCAGAATCAAAGGGCTATGCCCAAGTCTGTCAAGGAAAAGGAACTTGAAAGTTTTACAATCAATTTCACCTATGATACTCAAAGGATCGAGGGTTCAACACTCACAAGAAAGGAAACCGCAGACCTGTTCGAAAGAGGTATTGCCCCCAAGAACAAGCCTATGAGGGATGTACAGGAGGCGGAGGCCCACCGAGACCTCTTCTATGAGATTCTGAAATCAAAGAAAGATCTATCGTTGCAGGAAATTCTTGACTGGCACTGGAAACTATTCAACAAGACAAAAAAAGACATTGCCGGGAAGCTAAGAAACTATCAGGTAACGATCAGAGGCAGCAAATTTATGCCGCCGTCTCCGGTAGAAGTTTTTCCAGTGTTGACAGAGTTCTTTCAGTGGTACAATAAGAACAAAAACAAACTGCATCCGGTGGAACTTGCAGCAGTTGCACATTTGAAATTTGTAACGATACATCCCTTCGGTGATGGAAACGGTAGAGTATCAAGATTGATCATGAACTTCAT
>JAGWGS010000091.1 GCA_028867235.1 Nitrososphaerota archaeon
ACTTGATCCAAAAAAAGACGGAATCAGATTCGGTCACGGAGTAGGAACCAAAAAGAGAACCGAGATAATCACCAAGGCAATAGAGAAGAACTTTAAAGTATTCAACGCGAGAGTGTCAGCAAGTGGTAGTAAATCTTAAATCAAAAAGGCAACTGGTCTCCAGAATTCTTGGAGTCGGAGTAGGCAGAGTAAGATTTGATCCTGAATATCTAGACGACATCACAGATGCAATTACTCGTGACAACATTAGAAGTTTGATTACGGCAGGAACAATACAAGTAAAACCAGTTATTGGAACTTCAAAAGGAAGATCACACTTTAAAAAAGCACAGAGACGTAAACGTGGAACTAAACAAGGTTCCAAGAAGGGACGAAAAGGATCCAGAGTAGGAAAGAAGGAAGTATACGTAAAGAGAATAAGAGCAATGAGACACCAGCTAAAGGTTTCAAAATCAAGAAAAGAGATAGCAAATGAAAACTATTGGAAATTATACAAGCAGGTAAGTGGAAATCAAGTTAGAAACTTGGCCCACCTTCGAAGCCTCATAGAAGAAGTTAGAACCAAAAAGTAAAATCAAAATCTAAAGATTACATCAGTATTCTGAATCTTACCTTTCTTAATTTCAATTCCTTCTCTTGACAACATGTTTGTTTTCACTTTCTCGCCCCATGCATATCCCCCTACCTTTCCATCAGACATTATCACTCGATGACACGGTACAATAACAGGAAAAGGATTCTTGTTCATCATTCTTCCAATGACTCGTTGACCATTTTTCAAGCCAACTGCCTTGGCAAGTTCCCCATATGTTGTAACTTTCCCTTTTGGAACCTGTAAGAGTTTTTTATATACTTCATGTTCTAGTTTCAAATTTTTATCATCTCAAGACTAGAAGAATTTATCATATCTACTATTTTTTGTTTATTGTTTCCCAGTCCACTCCAGTCAACTAGAGCAAATTTTGCTTCACTGTTACGTTGCAAGATATGATCAAACAATTTCAAGTCCACATTATCAAGACCATGTTTTGGAATTATAGTTCCCAGGGCCAGTTTACCTTCTATCAGTTCTTTATTGAATTTACTAGGATAATGAGTACCTCCAAAGCAAATTGCGACATCGTATTTTTGTGGTTTTTCTGACATTATGCTTACAACTACTTGTGATACATCTTCGCACAATTGTTTGTCATTCCATTCCTTTTCAGTTGTGCCTATCTCAATGAACAAAGTTGGTTTGCCAAGAGCTGTTGGTCCATGATGGGTTGCCTCAATTATGATATCAAATTTTGAAAAGAGGTTTTTGTTCTCCCACAATTTCTTCATGTATGACTTTTGTATATGGGGATGAGGTATTGCTACTTGTCTTGGAAATCCACCAAACATGGCATCCCCAAAGTTTCCCGTGCTATGACAGGTCAATGCAAGAGTGCCACTTTCAGCAGCATGTTTTGACAGGAATACATAGCCATCATAGTGATACTTGTCTTCAATCCAATCTGCAGATATTGCAGGAGTTGAGATTATCACAAGATCAAAATATTTTCCACGATAGATTTCACCATCTTTTTTCATTTGTTTTGAGATAAAAGATGCCATGTTATATCCAGCAGGATCAGATTCGTATGCGATTAGTAATTCCACAATGAATGATCAGACATCCGCTTTATTATATTAAAGGATGCATTATGTATAATACTTTAAAATTTAAATAATACTAGTAGTATAATAGTATAATGAGAGTAAAGTTAGATCCAAATGTAAAAAGAGATACAACATCAATCAAGATAGATCCATTTGTCTGGAAAGAAGCAAAGAAAGATGCAATCGACAGAGAAATTGATTTATCACAACTAGTAGAAATTGCATTAAAGACTTGGTTAGAAGATGAAGATCCAAAAAAAGTCAAGAATGACCTAAAAGAGAGATAGGAATGTTTTATACTATAGAAATAGAAAAAGATTTAACAAAAGTTTCTAAATTATTAGAAAAAAATAGTGATCTGTTCAGAAGAATGGCAAATGTCACAAAAGAGGAAGAAGAGCAGGCAGTGTACAGTGCAATATCTACACTTAGTTATTTTCTAAGTATTTCATACAAAGTTTCTCGCAATACACTAAATGAAATCAACATATTGTTTAATGCCATAGAGAAACTTCCGAGAAAATCAGAGTTTGATGAAATCAGAGACATGATGGAAAAACAAAGAGAGAACATCATAAGCACTTTGATTCCCATAAAAAAGGCATTTGAAAAATCAACGGAATATGAAAACTTTGGAAGAAAGACAAGTGATGAAAAAGATTGAACAAAGTGCAAGACAGGCACCTTACATAGACAGGACAAGTGAAAAATCTACAGAATCATTAAGCATACTAGAAAACAGGAGTAGAGAAGATCTCATAGAAGAGTGGTTGGCGTTGAACCCAAAGGATATTACAGATTTTGATAATACAGGCATTAAGAAAATAACTACAAAGGTTACAATAACATTTGATTTTGGCAAGGAAGAACGTCTTTTAACATTTCAGCCATTAAAGTAACCCACTTTAAAATAAGAATTATAAGGACACTTTGGCAAAGTCCTGCAATGGTAAAGGTAAACCCAAAGCAGATGCTCAAGGACATGGTCAATACCATGAAACTTGCCAAGAAATCAGACAAGGAAGACTATGCAGAGCATTTACGATTGGTTGTACTTGGAATGGCCACACTTGGAGCCATCGGATTCATAATTCAATTCACCTTTGCTGTTATCAATTTAGGACATAGATAAAATGGCTCAAGAAACAAAATCACACTTTTTTGCAGTTAGGACCACTGGAGGTCAAGAGAAAGTGGTCATGGGCCTATTAGAAAACAGAATCAAACTAAAGAAACTCAATATACAATCAGTATTACTGCTTGACAGTCTCAAAGGGTATGTAGTGGTAGAAGCAATAGATGCCAATGCTGCATTTGATGCATTACAAGGAATTAGACACATCAGAGGACAGCTAAGAGGAGAATTAGCATTCAAGGACATTGAAGGGTATTTGGTGAAAAAGTCTACTGTTTCAGAACTTGTAGTTGATCAAGTAGTTGAGATCATCGGTGGTCCATTCAAAGGCATGAAAGCTACTGTCACAAGAGTAGATCATGACAAAGAAGAAGCTACTGTCATCTTACTTGATGCCCCATACCAATTACCAGTAACTGTTGATGCAAACTATCTCAAACCATCAACTCAGTAGCAAGGATTAAATTCGCAGTTATAAGGAAAATAAAACATGGCAGATATGCAAACTGTTTCTGCACTTGTAACAGGAGGTCAAGCTAGTGCTGGCCCGCCATTAGGACCTACATTGGGACCTTTAGGTGTAAACATATTACAAATAGTCACTGCCATAAATGACAAGACAAAAGATTTTGAAGGAATGAAAGTTCCTGTCACAGTAAATGTAGACAAGGCAACAAAAAAATGGACAGTCGAAGTAGGAATTCCTTCTGCTGCAGCTTTAATTCTAAAAGAGGCAGGAATTCAGAAAGGTTCTGGAACCTCAGGTGCAACATGGGTCGGAGACATTACAACTGATTCAGTTGTCAAGGTTGCCAAATTAAAAATAGATTCATCTTATGCATTAAGCATCAAGACTGCTTCAAAAGAGATAATCGGAACTTGCCTTGCATTAGGAATTAAGATAAACGGAAAGAACCCAAAAGAAGCAACTGCCGAATTAGAATCAGGCAAGTGGGATGATAAATTCAAGTAAATTATTCTGTAACAGTATAAACTGCATCTTTGTCAGTCTTTTGTAATTCTACAAAAGTTTCAGTATTTTGTATTCCTTCTATTTTCCCTATCTTTTCTATGGCTACAGTGTGCAATTCTTCTAGATTTCTTGCACGCAAAGTAAGCAATATGTCAAACCTTCCTGTAACTTCAGATATTGAAATAATTTCAGGAGTTTTTAGCAATGCCTTGTGTATCTGATCCTTTAGTTTTGGATCTCTATTGATTCCCATTGTTGCCCTCACCCCAATCCCAATCAACGATTCGTCAACAACAATTGTGAATTTTTTTATGAGTTTCTTCTTGACAAGTCTTTTTACTCTACTATAAAGAACAGATGTGTTCACACCTAGTTTCTTTGAGAGATGTGGGACCGAAGTATTACCATCACGGCTCAGTTCGGTAATTATTTTCATGTCTAATTCATCAAATTTGTGCAACTTTGCGACTTGTTTTTATTACTATTTAATAAATGTAAGTTACTTTTCCAAAAGTATTCTTGTTTCAAGGCTAATTACAATACATGAAATTTTTACAAATGTGCAATTCTCGAAGGATTTTATCTCTAAAGGATTTTAAATAGGCAATTTGGAAAACATTCGTAATGATTACCGAGTCCCAGATAGCTCAGATGATAACTGATGCTAAAAAGAGTACGAAACAAAGAAAATTCAAGCAGGCAGTAGAGCTAATCATGGTATTCAAGGACATAGATGTAAAGAAAGGATTTGCAATTAACGAGGTAGTTCAGCTTCCAAAGAAAATGACCAAGTCTTCTGCAATATGCGTAATTGCATCAGGTGACCTGGGAGTAAAGGCAAAAAGTGCCAATGCAGATCTGGTCGTAGACAGTGCACAAGTAGCACAGATGGGCTCAAACAAAAGAGAGTCTCGTAAACTAATCAATGGTTATGACTTTTTCCTTGCAGACACTACAGTAATGGCAAATGTAGGTAAGACATTGGGTCAGTTCATGGGTCCAAGAGGAAAGATGCCAACACCAGTTCCATTTAATGCTCCAATTGATTCAATATTAGAAAGATTTAGATCTTCAATAAGAGTAAGACTGAAAAATTCTCTATCACTAGCATGCAAGATCGGCGATGAAACAATGTCTGATGAAGATTTACTGGCAAATGCAAATGTAGTGATAGGCACCGTGGAGAAAAAATTACCAGGTGGAGACAAGAATATTAAAAAAATAATGATCAAAACAAGCATGGGTAAGATCTCAAAACCAACACAACAAGGAACAAAGTAAAATGCACGAAAATAGAAAAACATATCCTCAAAAGAAAACACAGATGTACCAGCAATTACAAGAGTTGCCAAACAAGTACAAAGTTGTGGCCCTAGTAAGAATGGAAAAAGTAAGATCATCCCAGTTATTGCCATTAAGAAAAAAATTCAAAGGTGAAGTAGAAATTGTAAGTGTAAAAGACAAAGTTGCTCAGAAAGCACTTTCTACATTAAAGATTCCAGGTATTGAAAAACTTGCAGCAAACCTAGTTGGCCAATGTGTACTAATGTTTACCAACATGAGTCCAATCAAATTGAACATTTTACTTGGTAAGAACAAAGTAATGATGGCTGCAAGAGGTGGAGACAAGGCAAGCATAGATGTAGTAATCAAGGCAGGAAACACCGGAATTACACCAGGTCCAATCCTTACAGATTTCAAAGAAGCAGGAGTATCTACCAAGATTGATCAAGGAACAGTTTGGATTACAAAGGATTCAACAGCAGCAAAGAAAGGAGACATCATATCAGGAAAATTAGCCACCCTTTTGAGTAAACTTGATGTCAAAGCAGTAGAGGCAGGTATTGTTCTAAATTCAGCGCTAGAAGACAAGGTGGTATACACACAGGATGAGCTTACAGTAGATGTCGAACAATACAGAACAGCATTTGCACAAGCACACCAAGAAGCAATGTCACTTGCAATAGAGATAGGATACATA
>JAGWGS010000092.1 GCA_028867235.1 Nitrososphaerota archaeon
AATTTGCATCAATGGTAAGTCACGATCTGCGGACTCCTACAGTAGTTATAAAAAGTTATACTGGAATGCTACTTGATCCCAAAATTTACGGTCCATTAAACGAGGATCAAGAAAAAGCTGTTCAAGCAATCTCAAACAGCACACAAAAACTCGAAACACTGATTGATGATATTTTTGACGCATACAAACTCGAGATGAAAAGTCTGAAATTAGATAAAGAAGATATTGATATTTCAAACTTTGTTCAACAAACAATATTTGAGTTGACACCTCTAGGTACCAAAAAGGGAGTATCTATAACAACTAATATCAAAGTACGAGGTTCTGTTTCATGCGATTCAAAAAGGATATTCCAAGTAATCTCTAATCTCATAAAGAATTCATTAGATTTTGTACCAGAAAAGGATGGACAAATCATTCTATCTGTTGAAAAAGATGAAAATTCAAATGCAGTTTTTACCATAACAGATAATGGTTCTGGTGTTCCTCAGGAACATGTAGAACATCTTTTTAAAAAATTTTATCAAGTAGGAAAAATCTCTTCCAAACAATATGGGGGTAGTGGACTTGGTCTGCCAATATGCGCTCTTCTGGTGCAAGCTCACGGTGGGAAAATTTGGATAGATACTAGCTATACAAAAGGTGCATCCTTCAAGTTTACACTTCCAGATAATAAATTAGAACAAATCTAGACGATAGAAAATATTGTTTTTAGTCTTCTACTATTTATGTAAAAATGCTCCCGCCGGGATTTGAACCCGGGATCACTGCCTTGAGAGGGCAGTATGCTTAGCCGGACTACACCACAGGAGCTTAGATTAAAGCCATAAAGAATAGCAATTTAAAGGAACGTTTTGGCTTTGAATGAATTTGTAAATTTTAACAGCTTTGTCACTTTATAGCAAATTGTCTTATCCATTCATCATGGATTTGAAACAAATTTCTGATACTTTGGAATTTTCAAATTTTCCTGTGGGTCTAGGAGGATGCAGAAATGATGGAACAAATTATGAATGCTGTGAATTTAACATAACAGTAATGGATGGAAAATCTGGAGAATCAATTCATAATGTAGGTGATGAATATGTCAAGGTACATCATTGTTCTTTTGATACTGTTGAAAGTGATACGTTGCATCAATTACAGAATTTAAGCATCATAAATGACGATGAATGGAAACTTCGAATGTTCCTGTCTAAAATAAAAGACAAAAGAAAACAAATTTCAATTTCCCATGCAAGGGGCTGTCTTGTTGATGCAGGCATCTTTGCCAATAAAGCAAGAGACTTTGCAAAATTAAAAGATCCATTTGCAGGTGTATGGATAAAGTGTGCTTCTTATTCTCTTGCAGATGCTATATTCTGTTTCAATATGCAAAGACCTAGTCCTACCCATATGCTTGATTCATTAAGAAACATGAAAAAAGATCAAGTAAATCAAAAACTCTCAATAATTCATAATATTCTTGGTATTGAAAGATCCACCACCTCACTTCTTTCAAGAATGGTCAAATCAACTGTAGGATTTTCAGATATGGTAGAAAACAATGGCAATTCTGGTATTGTGAAGAAAAAATGCGAGTATCTGGTGACGAACTCTCTTCTATCTGATTGCTACTTTTATCTTGGATATGTAAACCGGCAAAATGTACTTAAAATTCAAAACCGAATTCACAAAAACCCCGAGTTTATCCATGTACTAAAAACAGGGATGGATATTGAAAATGATCCAGTGGTTATAGATAGTCAAGCAGCAACAGTATTGCAGTCTGTAACTGAAATACTTGGAGATCTAAAAAACTAGGCCATAATTCGATAACTTTTAAAACCCTGTAGGGGATCTCCCAAGTATGACCGATGCAGCATGTGGATGCGAAGCATCCGCTGAAAATAGCACAGAATGCGACTGTGAAATGCAGGGCTCATGTCTTTGTGATGGTAATTGCACTTGCAAAGCATCAGTTTGCAAAGATCACGTAGCTTCATTCTGATTAGGTTTTAGAACCTTTTTTTCTTTATTTTTTAAAGTCTACTTTTCGTTTTCGTCTCTTATGCCCCATGTTTTGACTAGTTCTTTTTGGAACTTGTCTACTTGTTTTTCATTGAGAGCATCACCACAATTCTTGTGTGTTGGAACCACTACCATTCCATCAAGCTTGAAATCAACTTCATACATGTGGACTTTTTCACATTCACACATATTCGGCATAAAATGAATCCACTATATTTGCTTATTTGAAAGATTTAACTAGATCATTTTTTCTAGCAGATATATGCAAAAGTATTCCCTATTTGCAATTTTTACATTATTACTGATATCTCCTGTTGCACTTCAGTCAGTACACGCTACATCAGCTACTGATTCTTGGTATCCTGGAAAGGGCCTAAAACAAGGGGATTATTTCAGTTATAATGTATGCTGGACAGACTGGCATAACTGTGCTCCTCTTCAAATGAACTTTTGGGTGAAAAATGAAACTAGTGACGGAAGTGGTTGGAATGTAGTATTTGTTGCAGTTGATGGTTCTAATACACAAAAAGGAATAATGACAATTGGCAAGATTACTCCTGATCCTACCTCATTTGATTCAAATATTTCTGATTATACTGCAGTCTACAGAAGTACAGTGTCTTGGCTTGATTCCTTTGCTACTAGGGATACTCCAAAGACCTTTGATGTACCGGCATGGGGAAGAACTGGCTCCGTGGGAGGACAATCTGTAGGTCCTGTAAGTCATGAAAAAGTCACAGTAGGAGCAGGAACTTTTGATACATATGTCTTGGGTTGGCACAAGGGTGTAGACAATAAAATCTGGGTGGATTCTAGTGTACCGTTCCCGGTAAAAGCGATTGTATATGTAGATGTGACAAGTGGAGTACCACCGCCTGATTATACTTTGGAATTATTACAAATGGGCAATAGTCCAACCGAGCCCAGCTTCTTGAATGTATCATCGACAATTCATAAAGGTTACAGTCCTCAATGTGATGCCCCTAACATGGAGCAAGACTCTGTACATTATTCAGTTACCACTGATTCAAACTCTATGATTGTTGAATATAGATACAGTCCATCTAATCCTCATAATGGATGCCCTATAGAATATCGAATATGGTTTGAAAAGAATTCTGATCCGTCACAAACCTATAGTAATACTCAATATGATATCTTTACTGTAGATGATCAGGGAAAGCAAATATCTTCAATAGCTCAAAGTAAGGGAAGATCGTCTCTATTTGCACCAGTTGGAACTGATGATGTTACAACCATATTGAAAGGAACTACACCTATGTCTCATGTGCTAATTGCAATGCTTGGTATTGGAGCAGAGGGTTCTACCCCAGATCCAACTCTGTCAGGCATTGTAAAACTCGACATAAAGACACAAGACGCATTCAGCGGTTTTGGTGTTAGTACAACTGGGCAACAAAATCAAACAACTATTCAAAATAATAATACTATGTCAAACTCTACCATGACCAATTCCACAATGACTAACTCTACAACAGTTACTCAGATGAATAACACTAATAGTAACATGTCCATGCCGATGAAAGTATCGGTAAGTATTCCAAAAGGATCAAATGATACTAACGGAATAACATATGATCAAAAAGATGTATCAATTATGCCAGGAACTATAGTCACTTGGACAAATAATGATGACAAACCTCATACTGTAACCAGTGGCTCTACACAAGCAGGTCCTGATGGAAAATTCGACAGTGGACTAATACAACCAGGTCAAACATTTTCATATACTTTCAACAATACTGGCTCATACAGTTACTTTGACCAACCAAGTCCATGGTTGTCTGGAACTGTGACTGTAAGTACTGCAGTACCTGAATTTCCAATAAGTTCCTTACTGGTGATGGCAGTTGTAATTGCACTTGGAGTCTTGTTCATTAGGACGAATCCTATCTTATCAAGTGTTAAATTATAAAAAAGTAAACTGAAAGTGTATGCCAAATATTAGAATTGTAGCTATTTTTGCGGTGATCATAATTGCTGCAGTTGCAGGAATTGCTTGGCCATTTATTGCAAATGTGAAAACCAGCTATATTTTGGAACCTGTACATGCAAGTCAATGGCATATTGGAAAAGGTTCTGAAACTAATCCTGAAATGGTATATCAAATATCATATAACAAAACACAACTTACTGCTGATCTCAAGTTTCTTACAATTCCAGGTGGAGGGCAACAAATCTCTGCCAAGATAATACCAAATGACGGTAGCAAAGAGATAGACCAATCTGTAAAAATTGGACTAGTTTATTATTTTGTAGATACCTCATCTGAGGCAAAACCCTATTTTGATATTCTAAATCAATCTATTTTTTCTATGCGTGATTATGCTACTGATGACAAATATCTTGCTAAAGATGCAGAGTGGGGTGACCTCTACATTGGAGCAAATCATGAAAAACTAAAAGTAACTGATTCTGGAAAAATGTCCTTCACCTTTGGTTCTGCCGACACATATATGCTATCATACAGAATAGGTGCAAAAATAAACAAAATTTGGATAGTTGATAACATTCCACTTCCAGTAAAATCAGAAATCTATGACCCTGATGGAAATCTTGTTTATACTTATGAACTAGTTTCACTCAAGGCCCCATCAGCAGGTCTTACTTCATAACAATTTTCAAGTAGCCAATCACAAAAATTTCTAATTTCTTCGTTTATCTTTCCCCATACATGCAAAGATGCAGGCAAGATATCTATTCTAAAACTATCATGAATTACTCTTACTCCTTCTTTTCCTTCGTACATGTATGCATCCTGTATTTGTACACCGTTAAAGATCTCTGACGCTTTTGATTTTATTGACTCTCTTGGTATGGAAAAATTTCTACTATTTCTCTGGAATACAAATCCTAAATTTTCTGTACCATATGACTCATAATCTTCAATCTTTCCTTTTTCAGGAAAGTTTAATGAAATTCTGATATTGTATTTGCCTCCTATGTTTGTTGAAATCTCATTAATTGTAGTAAATGCAAGACCTGGACTTTTCTTGAGAAGAAATCTTATCTGTGGATTATTTGATCTTAGTTCCTTCTGCAATTCTGAAACTATTTGAGAAAAACTCACAATTACAGTATGCAAATTTTCTCATATATGCATTAGGGTTGACTTAATTATAAGAACACAAAATGAAATTCATGCTTCCATTAGATAAAGACGAAGTTCCGTATGATGAAGGATCAGAAAGAGCATCAAGTGTTGAAGATTACAAAGTTACATGCATTCAATTTATCAAAGATATAAGCAATGATTATCTTGCATGGGTTGATTATTACAAACTTCCTGAAGATGAAGATAAGAAAAGACGTACACAGATACATGCAATTGTAGAACGAACCAATGATTGGATTGCAAAAATTGCAACCACCATTAAGGGTGTAGACGTAGTTATGAATGATGGAATTCAAAAAATGGCTGAAAGCACTGCAGGATATCCATTTCAGATAGGAGTCTTTGTCAATAATACCTCGGGTTATACTATTGCCAAACCTGGAATGATTGACATTAGCATAAAATCTGTAGGAAGAGAAGGAAT
>JAGWGS010000093.1 GCA_028867235.1 Nitrososphaerota archaeon
GATGGGGTGGAACACAAAGACTCCAAAGAACAATTGGAATTTCTCAAGCTAAAGATCTTATCTTTACCGGAAGAATGGCAAAGGCAGATGAGGCAAAAGAGATGGGACTAGTAAACAAAGTAGTTGAGCTTGCCAAGTTAGCAGAAGAGACTACAAACATGGCAAAGATGATCGCACAAAACTCTGCAATGGCAGTAAGAATGTCAAAGGTTGCAATCAACAAGGGAAGAAACTCGGACATTGATACAGGACTTTCATTAGAACTGTACACATGGGGTCTATGCTTTACTCACCCAGATAGAGCAGAGCGCATGACTGCATTTGTAAACAAGTCAAAAAAGTAAGCTCTACCTAATTTGCCATTCCTAGTATGTCAGGTAGGAAAAGATTATTATAATTTAAAGGCAGAATTAGTTTCATGAGTAATACACAGACCACTAAACTGGTCACAATTACACCAAAGGCAGCAGAGAAAGTAAAAGCTTTCATGTCTGAAGAAACAGAAAAGCCAGAGTTTCTGCGGGTCTACGTACAGGGTGGAGGATGCTCAGGATTATCCTATGGAATGGGATTTGAAAAAGCAGCCGAAGAAGACGATCTAGTAATTGAAGAAAATGGCGTAAAGATGGTCATTGACAGTTACAGTGTCGACTACCTCAAGGGTGCAAATATCGACTACATCGAGAGCCTCATGGGTGCAGGATTTAAAATAAACAATCCAAATGTAACCAAGTCTTGCTCTTGTGGCAGTTCATTTAGCACATCTTAAAAATTCGATTTCTTTAATTTTTATTTTCCAGTGTCCAGTGGTAACTAGATTACCATCAAGGTCATTGTAGTAAGAACATGCGGTACCTTTCTTACTTCTTTGGTAATTATTTTCTCAAGTGTCAACGAATCAGAGGCTTCTACTTTGACAATAACATCATACAGACCGAGGGTACCTGTGACTTCAGATATTCCTCTTATTTCCATGAGTTTTCTAATTACTGGACTTTCTTTTCCAGTTTCACAATGTATTGCGACAAAAGCTTTGCTCATAGAATAGTATCACAATATCAAGTATTAGGTATTTCTCTACGGCCAGAGGCCTCTTGCGTCAAATGCATCTAGCACTCTACCTACTGCTAGTATCATACTTGCTTTTCTCATATCCACATTGTGTTTCTTTGAAAGTTCGTATGTGTCATGGAAGCCTCGTACAATGTGGTGTTCCATCTTTCCTGCAACTTCGTCAAATGTCCAGTAGTATCTCTGCAGGTTTTGTACCCATTCCAGGTATGAAATGCATACACCTCCAGAATTTGCCAAAATATCTGGAATGACCATGATTTTGTTCTTGTGTAGTACGTCGTCTGCCTCAGGAACAGTTGGACCGTTTGCAGCTTCTGCAATTATTTTACATTTTATGTTTCTAGCAATTTGTGGGGTGATCTGATTCTCAAGTGCTGCTGGAATCAAGATATCACAAGGTGTTGTAAGAAGTTCTTCTGTTGTGACCTTTTTACTTCCAGGATAGCCAATTACGCTACCAGTTTTGTTCTTGTATTCTAGTACTTTCTTTGAATCAAGTCCTTTTGGATTTATTATAGAACCTTTAGAATCGCTTACTCCAATAATTTTTGCTCCCATCTTTTCTACATATTCTGCAGCAAATGTGCCTGCATTACCATATCCTTGTATGACAACTCGTGCACCCTTGAGCTTGAGGCCTAGTTTCTTTGCGCCCTCTCTTACACAATAAGCAACACCAAGACCAGTAGCTACGTTTCTTGCAAGAGAACCTCCTGCCGGTATTGGTTTTCCTGTAATAACTGCAGGTTCTGCCTGGCCGTGCATTACACTGTAAACATCCATTATCTGTGCCATTTCTTTTCCTGTGGTGTATACATCAGGAGCTGGAATGTCTTTACCTGGTCCAATGATTTCAGATATGGCATATGCATATCTTCGTGTCAGTCTCTCTTTTTCACCTGGAGAGAGTCTCTTTGGATCACAGATTATTCCACCTTTTCCGCCACCAAATGGAACATCAACTATTGCACATTTCCAAGTCATCCACATTGAAAGTGCCTTTACTTCCTCAATTGTAACACCTGGATGATATCTAATTCCTCCCTTGTGTGGACCTCTAAAATCATTATGTTGTGATCTATATCCGGTAAATACTTTGATTCTTCCATCATCCATCTTGACTGGCAATGATACCGTCAAAACTTTTTTTGGATTTGCAAGCATCTCATGTACACCTGCATCTAGTTTCAAAATTTTTGCGGCATCAGCAAGTTGCTTGAGAGCATTCTGCCATGGATCGATTTTAGTCAATCTTAACCGATATGTCTCACGGGATATTGTATTTAAATTTGTTGAGGTTGCATTACTGTTTTGTAGTATCTTGATCGGGTTTTACAGAACCACCTAGCTTCAAGTTCACCATGCTCCTCAAATCATCATCAGTCTTTCCTTCCGTGGTGATGCCAAGTGACTTGGCAAGGCTCTCAAGTTTTTGCCTCTCAGACATTACAGGTCCTGAGATATTGAGGTTAAACTCTCCCTTGGCTTTTTGTATCTCTTCTTGGACCATGCCCTTGGTCTTGTCATACTGGGCCATTACTCGTGCAAACTTTTTTGTGACATCAGGAAGCCTTTTTGTTCCAAGAAATAGCACTAGAGCAGCCAAGACAATCATTATCCAATCATTGCCTATGATGTTTAGTGCATAGTCAAACATGGAATAATTTTGCTTGCTTCTAAAATTAAAGGTTTCACGAATAGATTAGTTTAGACAACACTGACTTCGTGTAAGGTAATCAGTCCGTTGGTATCAACTAGTTTTTTTATGTCAGGCAAGATTTTTTCTATCTTTTCAAGATCTGCAACTACTTCTATGACAAGTGGCATGTTTACTGATATTCCTTCCACATGAATTGCAGATTCGCCTCTTTTTCCATATCCTCCAACTCCTGTCCACACTATTGCACCTGGTATAGCGCCTTTTTTCATCATATCAAGTATCAAAATATGTACACGCTTTCCTTGTACGGTATCATTTTTCTTGATTCTGATAACAAGTGACCACATTTTTTGAGTTTTCATTTTAATCCTCCAAGTATCAGACTGGTCAATGCTCGTCCTCCAAATATTGCACCAAGGGACAAACCAACATTTGCAACTATGTTTAGTGCCACTAGTGAATATTGTTTGTTGTCAATCAAATTCGCTGATTCCAAAGCAAATGACGACATGGTGGTCAATCCACCACAGAATCCAATTGCCACAAGCATTGCATATTTTTCATCAAGATTCCATTGTTGAGAAAAGACTGCAAAGGATCCTAACACAAAACTTCCAACAATGTTTACAATCAGGACATTAACTGGCAATGTACCAAGGATTAATTGTGATTTTGTCATACCATACCTTAGAAAGACTCCAAGAACTCCCCCTACCGCCAATAGCATAATCTCCAAGAATTTCACAATATCCACTTCCTAGATCTAGCACATATTTTGAAACTCATTGAACAAGTTATGGATGCAATACTATCACTTTGCCAACATGTTGCTATGTTTTTTGTTTTCATCTTGTCTACCTCTTAATTTCCATTTGGTAGACATTATCAGCACCATGCATGGGCGGTTTAGGAGTTATCCATGGCTAATGTCATAGCCAAGGTTTCTTTTATTACCAGATTTTTAAAGATTTGTAAAACATGTTGTTGTATTTTTTTGTATGACAACACTAGGCAAGAACTGTCTCTTTCTTTTTTACAAATACAAATCCTAGAACACCTAGACCTGATACAAACAAGATGAGATAAGGAATCGAACTGCCAAATGAGTTTGCAATTGCACCTATAACTAGAGGCCCAAATGCCCAGCCCATTCCAAAGGTAGCCTCATAGGCCCCAATCAATGCGCCTGGATTATCATGAGTTTTTCTCATGATTATCTCAAATGTGAGTGGGAAATAGACACTAAATCCAAATCCTAGTATCAATACAGCAATTCCAAACTCTAACATGGAATGAGAATAATACAATAGAAACATTCCAACAGAGATTGATAGAATTACAATCAAGACACTTGCAAAGAATTTTTTCATTAAAAATCCAGATGACAATAAAGATACAAGCCTAGAGATGCCAAAAACAAAAAAGAGCAGTTCTATATTTGATTCAGAGATTTTTCTGTCGCTCATGTATGCAGGAAGTATTGCAAGAAACACTCCAAAACTTGTACTACAGAACAACAAAATTGCAATCACTGTTGGAAATTTTGTCATTTGTTTTGCAGATGCAAAGGATATCTTTCCCTTGTGATTTGATATGTTATTTTTTGATAGCATGGTAGAAAATACAAGAGATGTAGCTATTGCAAAGGCAGATACTTGGAATATCATCCGGTATGATTCATCAAAACTTTCAAGCAAGAACGATCCTACAAGTGGACCTATCATTATTCCTGCAACAAAAAATGCCATAAATCGAGATATTGCCTTGACACGATCATGCGGACTGGATGATTGCGAGATAATTGATTCGCAGGGAGGCCAGAAAAACGAATGTGCTATTCCTACAAGTGTTCTAAATAGAATAACTTGTGGTACAGAATTTGCAGCAGATAATGCATAGATAGATGCAGTATCAAGAACCAATCCCAAAGTTAACAACAATCCCTTGTTGAACCGGTCAAGAAGCATACCGACAAAGAGCGGGATGAACATGTATGGAATAAAATTTGAAAATCCAATTATTCCAAGATCAAGATAAGATGCACCCAAATCTTTTGAGAACAGTGGAACCACCGGATTGTGCATCCCATATGAGAACCCTACCACCAGTGCAATTAGATAGACAAGAGTTACTTTGTTCATCTTACTTGTAGGCTGCAACCATTATTGCACCACCAAGCATTCCTGTTTCAAACTCAACTCTTGAGAATCTCTCAAGTAAGAGAGACTCGAGTTTTTTGTTCTGCGGCCATAGTTTGTAGGTGCCATAAAGTGTAGCAAATTTTAGTCCCAGTCTTCCACCACCAATTACTGCAAGTATTGGAAGTATTGCCCTGAGATAAAACGAGGCTCCCATTCTTATTATAGGATTATCAGGCTTGCCCAAATCCACTATGACAAATCGTCCACCTTTTTTGAGTACACGGTGTATCTCAGATATCGCAATTCGTAGATTGATTGCATCACGCAATGAATATCCAGTCAATACCGCATCAAAATTTTCATCACGAAATGGTATATGTTCAAAGACACCACATGTAAGAACTGGAGTCTTGGAAAACAATCTACTGGTATTTTTTAGCATGGGTCTGAGCGGATCATAAAGGGTAATGTCAATGTCATTGTTGCATATCATTGATGCAGTCTTTGACATGTTTCCAAAACCAGATCCCGCATCAAGTATATGATCTCCAGGATTTACTCTACCTTTGATTCCATGTTGCCGAAACTCGGAATCTCTTCCAAGTGAGATCATCGAATTTACTTTATCATAAACAGC
>JAGWGS010000094.1 GCA_028867235.1 Nitrososphaerota archaeon
CTGATGGCAACGATCGCGTAGAAGAGTTTGATTCTTCTGGCAAGTATTTATCTCAGTTTGGTTTTCCAGGTTCTGGACCTAGTCAATTAAATGATCCAAGTGGAATAGGAATTGATAAATCTGGCAATCTCTACATCGTAGATACTGGCAATAATCGTGTCGAAGAGTTTGATTCTTCGGGCAAATACCTCTCTCAGTTTGGCTCCTCAGGTTCTGGTAACGGTCAATTCAATAGTCCAACTAGTATCCATGTTGATAATAATTTAGGCAGAATGTATATTCTTGATACTGGGAATAATCGACTAGAAGTGTTTGACTCTTCGGGCAAATACCTCTCTCAGTTTGGTTCCTCAGGTTCTGGTAATGGTCAACTCGATAATCCGCATGGTATAAGACTTGATGGATCTGGCAATCTCTACATCGTAGATAGTGGGAACAATCGCGTAGAAAAATTTGATTCTTCTGGCAAGTATCTCTCGCAATTTAGTTCGACTAACATTAACACAAATCCTCAAGATGAAAATGTCAATGGAAAAGCTGGAGAGACTCTCAATGAAACATCTAATGATAATACTAAACATCATCATAATGGTAACAGTCAAGGAAATAATGGAAAGTCTGGTAGCAGTCATAGACACAATCACGGACAATAATTGGTCTTTTACTATAAAGGCGGGTCTAGTGGGATTTGAACCCACGACATAGGGATATCTCCGAAAGATCATAAGAGTCCCTCGCTCTACCTGGCTGAGCCATAGACCCCGCAAGAAAGCTCACGCTATATTCGTTATTTAAACTGAGTCAAAAAGAAAGTGATTTAGTTTACTGCTTCGACTTGAGAATACTTCTCTAATATCTTTGTCAGTACAGTAGAAACTGGAGCATTGTTCATTTTTTCTTTCTCTGCCAAGAGTTTTCTGTATGCATCAAGTGTAATGTATACTGGAATTGATCCATTACCCTCAAGAAGGCCTCTTACTCTATACAAAGCAGTCTCCATTCCTTTTTCTGCTACCTTAGCAAACTTTGCTTTATCCATTATTGCACCCAATGGGCCAAACGGCATATCATAGTCTACTGTCATGGTAACTCTGGTTAATTTTTCACCAAGGTTTTCAAAATTTACTGCAATCCCCCATTTCTTGAATGGTCCTTGAATCATCTTGGCTGCTACCTTTCGTTCTGGAATGAATTCTGTTGTCTCACAGTCCCACTCTAATCTCTTGCCATCAAAGTCACCAATTACTCTAAATGTTGTTCCTACTCCCATTCCTGCTTTAACATCCATTGGAACTACGGTCATTCCAACTCTTTCTTCAAACTGGTCGGAGATGTGTTCAGGTCTTGCAAAGTATGTGAATACATTCAAGGTCTTTTCTTTGATATCAATTGTCTTAGTGACAGTGGTCATCATTGGCAATCTTCTCTAAACTTGATTTAAAGCTTTTGTTAATTTCCACTGATCGGATGATTGTAACATTATATTAAAGAAAGTGTATCCTAAACCTGATATTGAAAAGTACTGCGATAATGGTTTTTCTTATAATCAGTTTCTCTTTGCTGCCTGTTCCAAACTATGCAAGTGCACACAACAACTTGAATTCAGATGATCAAACAATTGGAAACTATGAGGTCCAGGTGGCAACAGATCCAGAGATACCAGATGCAAATCAACCATTCAAGTTAAGCTTCAGAGTACTAAATCACCAGTCAGCATCTAACATATTCAATTCACTAAATACGCAAATAAGTGAAGTAAGCAATTTCAGAATGGGTGCAAGAATATACTATAACGATCAGCTTGTTGGTACAATTCCAGTACAGAACTTTGACAAGGGAGAATGGTCTACATATTATACATTTCATGAAACGGGAAACCATGTAGTTGATGTTGACCTATACGATGTAGGTCCAAATGGCAAGACTTTGACTTTTACATACAACATTACAGTTCTTAGCATATTTGGAAATCTGTTTCCGTATATCATATCATCAGGTGGAATTGGATTTGTTGCCATAGTGGCATGGGCACTAATAACAAGAAGAAAAATAAAGTCTAAGCACTAGTCTCTATTTTTTGTCCGCGTTCAATTCTAAATGCAAACAAGACGGTAAGCAAAGTCATTGCAAACAATAGTATCCCAACACCATTATGGATTGCAACTACAACAGCATGTAGCTGTGTATTGATTACTACAGCACCAAGTCCTATTTGTGATACTGCAAAGACTCCTGCAAGTGTGCCAGTTATCTTTATTTTTTTATGAGAGCCCTTTACCCTCCATGCTCCTATCGCAGTTGCAACTATTAGAACTCCAGTTGTTGCAGCAATGAATCTGTGTATCCACTCTGTAAGAAATTCTGCAGATGGCAACAATCCACTTGGACACAGCGGCCATTTTGGACATGTCAATCCTTGACCGCTTGCTTGAAGATATCCACCAATGAACATTAGAGAATACAGAATAATTAGAGAAGCAAGGGCGAGATACTTGAAGTACATCGATTATTCAACTATGAATTTGGCATCCATGCCAAGTGCTGCATGTCCCGGAACTGTACAAATATAGTGATAAGTTCCTGGTGCTCCTGCTACAAATGTAACATCACCACCCTTACCTGGCTTTAATGGGTTATCTGGTGTACCAACAGCAGAATTCCATAATACATCGGAGGGATTGTCTGGATCTACTACAACCCCAAATGCGTGGAAAGACTTGCTGTCATTTTTCACATGAATTGTTACGGTGTCACCTGATTTTACTTTGATATCAGGGTTAGTACCTGGCTGACCTGGCAATGCATTGAATGCATATTGCTTGAAATCAGCACTCATCACAAAACTTACTGTAAATTCTACCTTATTTCCAGTTGCTTGGACTGTAGCACCAGATGCTGCTCCACTTCCACCACTTGGTGCAACTTCTATCTTTCCTTCCATTCCAAGCTCTCTGTGACCTGGGACCACACAAATGTAATAGTACTCACCAGCTTTTGATGGAACAAATGTTGCATCGCCACCCTTGCCTGGTTTTAATGGGTTGTCAGCAGTACCTACTGCAGTACCATCAATAATTGGACCTGTTCCTTCTTTTGCATCAGTAATGCCAAATGCGTGGAAAGACTTGCCAGAGTTTTTAACATGAATTACTATCTTATCACCCACATTTGCGTGAATTTCTGGATTCTTACCATCACCAGATAATGCATTAAATGCGTACACCTTAAAGTCAGGAGACTCCATGAATTCCAAGTTTGTTTCAATAGTCTTTCCAGTTACTTTACCTCCACCGCCTCCACCCCCTTCGTGTGAACCAAGGCCTTCTTGGATCTTGCCAGCTGTTGGAAGATAAGAGTTCCAGTAATCATAATTGAGGAAAAAGATTGCTCCTCCTACCACCATAATGCCCAATAAAATGGCAAGCATCTTGCCCAATCTAGCAGGGCTTGTCCTCATTATAGGAGCTTCATGTTCTGTGTGGCTCATGTCAATATCCTATGTGGTGTGGGTTCTTTGCTTGGTATGGATAATAGTACTTGCCACCAATACCAAATGGATCGTCCATGTTTGCTTCCTTGCCTTTGGCAGAGTAGTAAATCAGGTTTATCAAGAATGCCACAAAGCTTGCACCAAGAATCCAAGCACCAATTGTCGCAATCTGGTTAAGCTGTGTCCATGAGGTATATTCTGCTGGATAATCATAAATTCTTCTTGGCATTCCCTCAAGTCCAAGCAAGTGCTGAGTATAGAAGACTTGGACAGAACCCCACAACATTCCGATAAAGTGGATGTTTGCGAGTTTTTCACTGTACATTCTTCCAGTAATTAGTGGGAACATGTAGTATACCATTCCTACGAATCCAAATGCGATTGTACCTGTAAGGAACAAGTGCATGTGTCCTACTACCCAGTAGGTTCCATGGCTGATAAAGTCAAGTGGCATTGCAGAGTTTAGCACACCACCTGCACCTGCAGAGAAGAATAGTGCAATTCCACCTACTGCAAACTTCATTGGTGCGGCAAATCTGATTCTTCCTCCCCACATTGTGGCAAGGAAGTTGAATACATGCATACCTGATGCAGGTACTGCAGCTAATGTTCCGATCATGAATACAACCTTGGTTGTAAAGTCCATGCCTGTAGAATACATATGGTGTCCCCAAGAGGCAAAGCCTATCATACCTAACATGACAAATGCAAAGACACCACTACCTTGACTAAAGAGTGGTTTTCTCGAGAACCTTGGAATAATTTCATACATCATTCCAATTGATGGCAACAGGAAGATGTATACTTCGGGATGGAAAGTGAACCAGAACAAGTGGAGATATGCAATAGGATCTCCTCCTGCTGTAGGATTGAAGAATCCAGATACTCCTAGTCTATCAGTAAGTAACATGATAAGTGCTGCTGCATATGATGGCATTGCAACAAGAGTCATCAGTGATACTGTCATCATAGACCATGCAAACAATGGGACCTTGCGCAATGGCATGTCTGGATGCTTGCATTTTAGTATTGTAACTATAAAGTTAATTGAAGACAAGATCGAGGAGATTCCGAGAATCTTTAAGCCAAATATCATCATGTCTGCGGCTGGACCTGGTGCACGAATAACAGAATATGGTGCATATGATACCCAGGATGTGTCAGAGAATCCAAGCCAGAGTAATGCACCACCGATTGGGTTCATCCAGAATGCAATTGCGTTTAGCTTTGGATATGCCATATCTTTGTAACGTACCATGAGTGGTACAAGATAGTTACCGACACCGTTTGCAACTGGGAGTGCAAACAAGAATAACATTGTAAGACCATGAACTGTAAATATTCTGTTAAATGTTACAGAATCAGAGATTAGGAAATTTTGTCCTGGGAAGAACAAATGAGTTCTTATCATCATTGCCAATACTCCTGCCATGAACAAGAATGCCAGACCAGTAATGGTATAGAGCAATCCCACATCAGTGTGATGTGTTGAGAACATTATTTGCCAAATTGGACGTGGCTTCTTTAGTTCTAGAACCATATTACTTCCTCTCTCATATCAGAAATTTTTGCACATAAAATGTTTTTGATAATTATCAAGACTTGTCGTCCTCCACTACTAGTGATCCTCTCATGTTGTAATGCAACAACCCACAATATTCTCTACATTGGATTGGGAACTCACCTGTTTGGTCTGGTGCAAACCATGCGTGGTTTACATGGCCCGGTACTGCATCTTCAAAGACTACCCAGTCTGGAATGTTAAATGAGTGCATTACATCCTTTGAATAAATCTCAAATTTATACGCGTGTCCTTTCTTCAAGTGTAAAGTGCTGATTTCCTTTGTTCCATCTTCATGTTCAAAGCTCCAGAACCACTGCTGGCCTGTAACCTTGATTGTTTCTGCATCTGCCGGAACTTGCTCTACTTCCTTTTGTACAACCCAAGAATCTACACCTACGTACACCAAAATAGCAATAACGACGCCGACAAATACCCATTCTGCT
>JAGWGS010000095.1 GCA_028867235.1 Nitrososphaerota archaeon
TTGCAGGAGACAACTCTTATGCAGACGTAGAAACAAAAGACAAGTCTTCAGATGATAAAGCAGATTTGAGATAATTTTATTTCATTTTAAAGACTCGCTGGAAATAGTCAGATTGCTCTTGATCATTTTCCGGATTTTCTTTTACATTTGCAAGATTCTTGGCAAGCTTTTTCTTGTAGCCAAGTTGCATTTGTCGTGCAATCTGAATTCTTTGAGCTTGAGGCGAGCCTGCACCATGCATAGATTCTGTTAGATATCCGACTGCATTTCTGCCCAAAGTCATGTTTTCAATTAGTCTCAATATTCTCACTCTATTTTCAACATCTACACCTTTTCTACCTCGCAAGTATTTTTTGAGTATTGGGCCAGTAGTTGGATTGTTAAGGTCCTTTGCAGATGGAAGCGTTACGACCAATCCTCCTGCAATATCTTGTGCAAGTCTGCCAATCTCATAGGGGAATCTTGTAACATTGTGCTTTGTTACATTTGCAAGCATGTCATCATTTAGCCAGACACCTGACTTGGTGCGATGAGCTTGAGATGATGATGCAATTCCTGTTGCATATATTGTTTCATTTAGGTGAGTCATCTCTACAAGTTTGTCTCGGATATGAGAGACATCTGGGACTCCATTATAATCTGCAATTGAAGCGGCTGCACCAATTAGAACATCACCAAGGCCTGTCTTGCATACATAACTTCTCCTGTGATAACAGGTAAATCGCTCCACAAGCATTGCTGCAAATTCATACTCGCCAAACATGAATACCTTGTCCCATGGGATAAAGACTCTGTCAAATACTATGAGTGCCTCTTGCCCTGCAAATTTGGCGTTTCCTGCATCAATGTCATCTTCTTCCATGCTTCGAGTATCACAGGACTGACGTCCGTAAATGTATGTGATTCCTGGTGCATCTGCAGGCATTGCGCCAACTACTGCATAATCCCTGTCACCTTCAAGAAGTCGCATTGTAGGCATTACTATAATCCAGTGTGAATTGATGCATCCGGTTTGGTGTGCCTTGGCACCTGTTACAAAAATTCCCTTGTCATTTTTTTCTACAACATGTAGAAATACATCAGGATCTTCTTGTTGATGCGGTGCCTTGCTTCTATCTCCCTTGGGGTCTGTCATTGCACCACCGATTACATAGTTCTCCTGCTGTATCATTTTGATAAAGTCAGTCAAGCGCTTGTGATAATTTGTCTTGTATTTTTCGTCAATCTCAAAAGTAACAGAATATAATGAATTTAGTGCATCCATACCAACACATCTCTGAAAACACGTCCCTGTAAGCTGGCCTAGCTTTCTCTGCATTTTATTTTGATTTACAAGATCATCTGCACTTTCTGCAATGTGCAAGAATCTATTTACTTGTAAGCCAGTGATCGATGATTTTGCAGTTGCCATCTCGCTGTCTCTTTCTGCAAGAGCATAAGTTTCGGCTACTGCATTTATTGAAGGTTTTATCATTGGATGGTCTACAGGCTCTTTTACAAGCTCACCAAAAAGATAGACTTTCATGTTTCGGCCTCTCAGGCTTTGGATGTATTCCTCAGCTGTTCTAATTGGCATATCTGCTAATCGCTTTGCAAGTAATATAAGTATTATAACAAAGATCGGCTCTTTTATTCAAGACCAATTCTGACATCTACTACCTTGCAGCCCTTGCCTTTTTCAAAGACTAGAACTGGATTCATGTCAAGTTCTTTTATCTCCTTGAAATCAGTGACAAGCTGTGAGATTCTTCTGATACAGTCAGATAGTTTTTTGACATCAGATGGTTTTTCTCCTCTTACACCTTGCAATAGCTTGTTTGTCTTGATAGAGGATATCATCTCGTCTGCCTCTGTATCTGTTACTGGTGCAACTCTAAATGTTACATCCTTGAGTACTTCGACATAGATTCCTCCCATGCCAAACATCACCACAGAGCCAAAGCCTGGCTCTTGTTTAGAGCCAACAATTGTCTCTTTTCCGCCCTTGACCATTTCTTGGACTAGGACTCCTTTGATTACTGCCTTTTTGTCATATTTCTTGGCGTTTTTAATTATCTCCTTAAATGCCCTCTTTACTTCGGAAGGTGTCTTTAGACCCACCTTTACTCCACCTGCATCAGATTTGTGAATTATTTGTGGGGACGCAATCTTCATTACAACCGGATAACCAATTTTTTTGGCTGCAATTGTGGACTCTTTTTCTTTTGTAGCAAGAATGCTTTTTGGTACCGGAAAGCCGTATGTCTTCAAGACCTCTTGTCCTTCTTCTTCAAGTAGGTTCTTTCTTCCCTCTGATTTTACCTTGACAAATATCTGTTCTACTTTTTTCTTGTTTACTTTGAATTGTTGTGTAGTTCCTTCTTGTGCTTGAGACCACTGGGAAAATCGCAACATTGCTTTTAGTGCACGGATTGCTTTTTCGGCATAAGTATAGTACGGTATTCCTCCCTCTGCAAGAATTTCGCGGTTGCGTATTCCCTCATCAAGGCCCATGAGGCTTGCAAGGATTGTCTTGTTGTATTTTTTTGATGCTGCAACTATTACCTCTGCAAGCTTGTTGTAATCTAGAGTTGCAGAAGGTGTACACATTGCAATTACAGAACCTACATTTTGATGTGCAAGAACCAAATTCAATACATGATCAAATCTGTTAAAATCAGCATCTCCTACAATATCAACTGGATTTCTAGATGTTCCCCAGGGAGGAATTACTGCATTTATCTGAGGTCTTATATCTTCGATGTTTGCCATCTTGATTCCCATCCTGGAACATGCGTCAGTTGAAATGATTGCAGGACCTCCTGCATTTGATACTATGACTAGATCACCTTTTAGTGGCAATGGTTGTTTTGAGAAAGCAACTGCGTAATCAAAGAGTTCCTCCATGGTGTCAACTCTGATTGCACCAGATTGGGTAAGTAATGCATCATAGATTTCATCAGAGCCCATCAATGCGCCAGTGTGTGACATGGCTGCCTTGGCACCTTCCGGACTTCGGCCTGATTTTAGTACAAGTACCGGTTTTTTGAGTTTGTTTAATCTGGTGATTTGTTTGCATATCTTGAGAAACTCTCGCCCATTTGTCATGTCTTCAAGATACATGACAATTACCTTGGTCTGCTCGTGTTCTGCAAGCATCTTTAAAATGTCAACCTCGTTGAGGTCAACTTTATTTCCCATGCTGATTACAGATGAAAACCCAATGCCTTGGGCACTTGCGTCCTCTACAAGTGCTGCACAGATTGCACCGCTTTGGGATACCAGTGCGATTCCTCCTGACTTGGGTGTTACCTTGAGAAATGTAGAGTTCATCATTGTCTGCGGTGCAAGATTCATCACACCAAGACAGTTTGGACCAATGATTCTGATGTTGTATTGTTTTGCAATCTCTCCAAGTCTTTTTTCAAGCTTGGCACCTTCCTCGTTTACTTCCTTAAAGCCAGCAGTGATTACAATTGCTCCCTTGATTCCTTTTTTTCCACACTCTTCAAGTACGGATGGGACTACATCATTTTTTGTAACTACAACTGCAAGATCAATTGGTTCTGGAACATCAAGTACACTCTTGTATGCCTTTTTATCAAATACCGTATCCCTTGTTGGACTGATTGGGAGTATCCTTCCAGTGTATCCTTTTAGTATGTTAGATGTGATTGCTCTGCCTACGCTTCCTTCCTTGTCAGAGGCTCCGATTATAGCAATAGATTTCGGTGAGAGAAAAATTGATTCGCTCATTTGAACGAGATCGCTTCAAGTTTATTTGTATAATAAGCTTATCACAGAGAATCTAGCTACCCATCATTTTACCAGCTAGGTTTTGGTTTCGTGGGATCCATGTTATCTGGATATTTGAAAACTTGGAGATCAGGTCCCATGCTTTTTGCGCAAGAACTCGAAGATGGTCATTATTTATGGCATATTCATGGTTTAGTTGCATCACAGTATTTTTGGAATCACTGTATATGAAAACCTCTTCTGTAGTGCCTGAGAATTGCTCTAGTGCAGATATGATTGCCATGTATTCTGCCTGGTTGTTTGTTATGTTAGGCTCTTTTTTGTAAAATGATTTTCCGTTCTCTTTTACGTAAAAACCAAATCCAGAGTTTGGACCACCTGAGCCGTCTACATATATACTAATGGTCATTCCTTGTACAACCTCATCAGTTTTACACTCAAGTTTACAGTGGCCATGTAAATTACGGTGGAAATTGATTGGGATGTAAGAGATGCAACATACGCTTGATAGGAATTTGTTAACAAGTAATATTGTAAAGACCACCTGCAAATTGTGTATACTACTTCACCTATCCCAAGAGAAGAGATTATCTTTACAAGGTCTCGCCTGAGGCCTGACTTGTCAATCTTACCGGTATCAAGTAGATATTTTTTCCTGTTATCAAAATAAAATAATATTCCAAAGGCGGAAAAATATACGACATAATCTACACCAAGGGTTATTGTTGCGTTGATATAGCTTTGTTGGTTTGCAAATTCTTGTGCAACAAATGCAGAGACAACTATAGAAGCAAGAAATCCTAAGAGAATGTTCTTGTTTAGCTTGAGATATTCTTTGTATTTTTGTTGCACATGCAGGTTTTTACTCATCTTACAAATAAATCAAGTCTATTGAAGAGTGATTCGCAGTAACACAAGTATTCCTGCAAGCTCTGCAACATGGACTGCCAACATGTATGGCAATAACGCTGCTGCATAAAGCTCCATCATTGTAAAATATGCATAGACTCCAATCATGTTGTGTAAAAATAATAGGCCTGCAAAAAAGATCATTCCAAGAGGAAGCTGTGCCTTGGTCTTTGAGTATATCTTTGCAAAGACTCCTACAAGTACTCCAAGTGCTATCATGTTTGCACCTGATACTATTGTACTTGCAGTCATCATGGGTTCCATTTGAGAAGACTTGGGCTGCTTTGTTTATGTACTTTTTTCCAATTTGCTTACAATTTCATCAAAGACTGACATGTTTACTTCAAGAAAAGTTGAGACAAAAAATGCTGCACCATACTTGTCTCCCACTCGAGTTATCAAGTTGTTTTTTTCTAGAACTTTGACATGGTGCTGGATTGCCTTGTAATCAAGATTCATCTCTTTGGCAAGCTGATTTGCGTTGAGAGGTTTATTGCGGATACAAGATACAAGTCTAATTCTGTTTAGCCCTCCCTTTGATCCCACAAATACAAACCACAGAAGACGTTTTGCATGAGGATCTGTGGGCATCGGTCTTTTTTGTATGCCCGGTTAATTAATAGACTGTTGTTGGATACATCATATTATTAGATCTCTGATAAAAAATTATTTCCCAAGGATAACCGAATAACTGATAAGTAGACACGGAACAAGTAGATGCAAATG
>JAGWGS010000096.1 GCA_028867235.1 Nitrososphaerota archaeon
TGTTTGTTGTGTATCTTTCTGATATCGATTGAGGAACTTAAAGAACATAAACTGGTGCCAAAGCGACAACCCGAATGTTATAGGTATGGCCATACAAAGTCTTGTGAATGTTTCTTGTAACCTAATCTTCAGATTCAGATCTGTGAGAATCTGAACTTTTTCAATCATTTCAACATTGTAATACTTTTGACGGGTATTTTGATTTTAGTTCAAAACCCGTACTATTATTCTGGTGATATTGTGAACATATAAAAAAAATAAAAAATTTGGAAAGGAGTTTGCAGCTACTTCGATGAGCTTACTACACTTTTGTTGTAAAATTTTTTTCACAAAATCTCGTGGATTCGTACGAACTGTTAGTAAGAAAACCACCGGGCCCTTGATAATAAATAGTACTTGAACTCCATATGACAACAAGATGTTTGGAGTCCCGTTATTTTACATAGGAATATTGTTGGTGATAGTTGGGTCAATTGGGGCAGCAATTATCTTGTATGACACCACCAGGAATTCTGATAGTTTTGTTCTTGATGATCAGTATACCAAAAGCATATCAGTCAATGTAAAAGGAAGTGGAATTGGGTTTTACACAATATCTTTGAGCAATTACCAAAATGACATTCTTGCAAAGGTTGTTGATTCGCATGGAAATTCACTTGACATACGAAAAATAACAAACAAGGTAACAGTTGATTATTTTCGCTTCAATCATGACGACCAGATTACATTGGAGTTGGCCAACCTCTCAGACAAGCCAGTACAAGTATCAGGTACAGTAGGAGACACTCGCGTTAAGGAAATTACCGTTCCTGCGATAATGATGTTTGCAGGTGCGTTGATCTTGGTTTTTGAAGGATACAAGAAACTAAAAAACTACATTACAGAGCATCCAGATGAGAACAGGTCATAGACTGGGATACACAGAACAGTAGCACCAATCAATAATGACAAGTTAAATGCAATCCAGGTTGCAGAAAATAAGATATTTACAATTGCAAACGGCACAATTTTGCTTGATTTTGCATAACCAAATTTTGCAAGTGTGAGATATCCTCCAACAGAGGCAAGCAGTAAACCTGATTCAATTGTAAGATGAGAATATGTCACAAGTCCATCAATTCCATATTTTTCATGGAAATTATAATCTACGTATCCACCACCTAACTGCAACAACGATCCTGCAAGCAATAGCACCATACTTGAGAGCATCTTTTTGTTTTGTACAGAAAGTATGACCCCAAATGAGGAGGACAAAACTACAATGCTTACGCTTGTATACACGGTTACATGCTGAATTGTCCAGAAATTATCGGGAATTTTTAGTGCATGTGATGCAGAATCCCATATTCCTCCTGCAAGTACAGAAAAAGTTCCAAGAACTGCCATGATTGATGCCAAAAATAAGATATCATGCTTTCGTAAGAGCAGTGACTTGGGTATCATTTTAGATATTGTCATGCTTAGAATCTGAGATTTTCTTTACAGATACAATGTATATATGATGTTGTTGCAAAAATTTTATCATTATGTTTTGAAGATTTCAAGCATAGAGATTTTGCAGTGATACTATTATACAGGAAGACAGGTCAGGTATTTTATGAGCCCAGGCATTGGATTGATGAAAAGAAGACTACCAACAGAGAAAGAAGCAGTACCTGTTGCAGTGTCAGGCATTGTACAAAAGTATGGTGTCAAGCCAGAGGAGATAAAGACGCTTGAGATAAAATTTGATTCTGATAGTGGAGATTGGTATGTGGCACTAGGATTTGGGGAGAAGAGGGCCATAGTAAAGATGGATTCGGTTCAAGGAACCATACTAGAAATTAATGAGATTTAGGTTATTTTCTAAACTGTACGTTTGATACTTCAGGCTCTTTGATCACAATCAGCCCTCCGTCTCGGAGTTGTTGCACCAGTTGTAGGACTTCTTTTTCCATCTGGTTTCTCTGAAGACCCAGTTGTTTTGAGAACATGTCGACAAGCTCTGTAATTCTTCTCTGTCCATTGCATAGTTTCCAAAACTCTACAATTGCTTGATTTACCATAAACCCTTGTTGTTTTTCATCCATTAGAATCAGAGAACCGTCTTCTTGCTTGACAAGAGATCCTACTCCTTGAGGCATTGCAGTTTCGTAATTTATTGGTGTCACTGTTTTGTTTTTTCCATAGTTTATCATTTTTTTGCCCTCTTCAGACATTTTCTCAGGAGTCCAAGCAGGTTCCCATACAATCTCTACGTTGACGCTTGTAACACCTTGGACCTTTGATGCATATCGTTTTACATCATTTACCAGTGTGTCATGCAATGGACAGCCCCTTGTTGTCATTGTCATTTTGATGTCAACTTTGTTATCATCTTTTATTGTGATTCCGTAAATCAATCCCATGTCTACTACGCTTATTGGTATCTCTGGGTCCATGCATTGTCGTAATGAATCTAGAATTTGAGTATCTTTTACAGTAGACATGGATTGATTTGGTTCCATTATAGAATAAATACTTTACAGCTTGGCAAATAATTTTTTTATCGAGTCTTCAAATGGAGGCTTGGCAACACCTGCCTCAGTTATGATTCCCGATATCAACTCTGGAGGAGTCATGTCAAAGGCTGGATTTATCACTTTGATATCATCAGGTGCAGTCTTTTTTCCTGCAACTCCTGTAACCTCGCTTGTCTTTCTCTGTTCTATTACTACATCCTTTGGAGTGCTTTTCATGTCAAATGTAGAAAGAGGTGCTGCTACATAGAATGGTATGCCGTGTTGTTTTGCCATAAGAGCTACCTGATACGTCCCAATTTTATTATACACGTGACCTGTAGCAAGTATTCTATCAGCTCCTACAATTACTTTGGATACAAGACCATTTGCCATAGAGTATCCTACTGCAGTGTCAGGTATGAGGCTGACATCTATCCCGTCATGTTTTAGTTCAAACGCGGTAAGCCTAGAGCCCTGCATAACAGGTCGTGTTTCTGTTGCAATTACCTTGATGTTTTTTCCACTATCCCTAGTTGCTCGTATCACTCCAAGGGCCGTACCATATGCTACTGTTGCAAGTGCACCTGCGTTGCAATGAGTCATAATGGTATCATTGTTGTCAAAGAGTGAAGAGCCATTTTTTCCCATACGCATGTTTATTTTTATATCCTCTTCTGCAGTAATTTTGGCTTCTTTTACAACAGCATCACGGATTTCAGATACAGTCTTTGCCAATCTTGCAACATTCATTATTCTTTCCAGCCCCCATGCAAGATTGATTGCAGTAGGCCTTGTCTCAAAGAGAATTTTTTTTGCTTCTTCCATGTCATGTAGTAGAGAGTCTCTGTCAATTGCTTTACTTTGTAGAGCAGCAAGTGCAAGACCAAATGCACCTGATACCCCTATTGCAGGTGCCCCACGTACTACAAGGTTTCTTATTGCTTCTGCTACATCTTTAAAATCAGTATATTTTACATAAACCAATTCATTTGGCAGTTTGGTTTGATCAATCATTACTACAGAATTATCTTTCCATTCTACAGTTCGAAGACTAGGATAAATTGTAGTATCCATATACTTGTTAAATTTTATCTATACTATATATCATTTCAAATTATGTGAGTTTCATTCACAAATAGTAGATCTGAGCATTAGTACTTTTTGCCTTGGGATTGTCGTTTTTTTAATATTTTTGCATAATCGTTGTTAATGTCCCGTATCAAATCGAGTGTCTTGTTTCCCATTAGATCAAGATTTGGTATCACGCAATGTCCTCCAATGAATCCTGGAAACATTTTTGGTCTGTTTCCTAGATATTTGTGAATCTCATCTGAAAAAGACCACATTTCATCATAGTTTACTTTATTTTTTATAGCAATCATATTACTAAGTTGGGCATAGTTAATCAGCCATCCATAATATGATGTATCTACAATAATTTTAGCAAGTTCAAGAGTAATTGGGTTAGACATCTGTTTTGATTTTACACCACATTTCTTCAATAGAACATAATATGTTTTTGCCGCCCACTTTGCATTTGGTGCATTTTTTTCTATTGCATAAAATTTTGTATATCGTTTAAGGTCATGCAACATTCTTTTGTGAATTCCTCTTGTTGCACTATATATTATTGGAATTGGTAGTTTCGATTGAAGCTTACTTGTAGTACTAGGACTTATTGTACTATGAATGACAATTCCTAGCGGTTTAAATTTTTCATATAAACTTGCCACGTTTACTAAAAAACGATCTGTAAAAGGAATACAAACATGTAGGAAACAAGTCCTTGTTGATTCATATTTATGAAATCTATTTCTATTCATTAGTTTCTCGTTGATATCATATCCAACAACAATGATATTTTTTGATAATAGTTTTAGAATGGGAGATCCTATTTCTCCTAATCCTACTACAACATCTTTTGTTATGACCATTGCTATTACATATTAAAGAATAGACAAATAATATGTTTTGGAGTTAGTTGTTATTTTCATCAATTCCTTTTTTCGTATAATAACCATGAGTATATTCAATTTTCCTAAGATGCAAATATTGTTGAATTAGTTTTTTTTGTATTTTTATTGGCAAAATAGCAAGTATGATGTCTCTTATTTTTCGTCTTAAACGTATTATAGGAGAATAGATGGAAGATTGTGATTTCTTTTTATATTTGCCAAGTGCATCAAGATACTGTTCTCTCATACACGGTTCTAATTGTGCTAGTATTTTATTTCTAATCTCAGATGCTGTCCTTGCCAAAAGTTCTCTATTGGCAGTGACTTGAGAACCATGTATTCTGTATTTTGATGTCAATTTTGGAACAAAGTAAATTTCATAATTACATAGCAAACAACATCGTAAAAAATATTCATAGTCTTCAAGTGTTTTGATTTCCTCATCTAATAGTCCACATCTGTCTAAGGCAGATCGTGGGAGAAGAGCAGCTATTGGACTAATGAAATTATCATCAAGCAAGATTACATTTTTTTCGAAATTAGACAAGTTGTTATAATTTTGATTGGGCGTAGGATAAGGAAGAGAATTACCATACCTATCTACCATTTCGTATTTTGAATAAATTATTGTATTATCAGGATCTATTATTGATATCAGGTTAGTTGTTTCAGATGATTTTATAGATGGTAGGGTGGGTGCAATTAAGTTTTCAATAGCATCAACATAGAGCAAATCATCATCACCTAAAAATAATATCCATTTACCACTACTTGCCTTCAAGCCATAATTTTCAGCGTTAGCTGTACCACCATTTTCTTTGGTAATTATTTTTATTCGATCCGAGTATTTTTCCAAAACTTGATTAGTGTTATCTGTAGATCCATCGTTTACAACAATTATCTCAATGTTTTTGTAAGT
>JAGWGS010000097.1 GCA_028867235.1 Nitrososphaerota archaeon
AGTTGATCTTTTCAAGATAACACCACCAAATGTTATACCCAAAGTTATCTACCTATTGCAAGGAAAACTAAGACCAGATCATGAGGGTGTTGAGATAGGTATTGCAGAGAAAATTGCAATAAAAGCATTAGCAAAATCATCTGGCATACCAATCAAAAAAATAGATGTAGAATACAAAGAAACTGGCGATTTCGGACAAGTTGCTTCAAACATATTAAAACAAAAAACTCAGACCACTTTCTTGAGTCAGAACATAACAGTGGAGAGAGTTTATGACACACTATACAAAATAGCAGAGCTCAAGGGCGCCAGGTCTCAGGACATGAAGATGAAATACATCTCAAGTCTTCTAAACGATGCAACTCCAATAGAAGGAGGATTTATTGCAAAAATAATAACATCAAATCTTAGACTCGGGATAGCAGATTACACCATACTTGATGCATTGTCAATATCATATACAGGAACTAAAGACAATAGGCCATTACTTGAGAATGCATACAATGTATGTAGTGATTTGGGAAGAGTTGCACAGTCTGTTGCAGAAAATGGGATTTCCTCGTTGAAGGGTTTTCAGGTTACAACGTTTAGTCCAATTCGTCCAATGCTTGCAGAGCGTGTAAAGAGCCCACAGGAAGCGCACGAAAAAATGGGTGCAGAGTTTTCATCAGAATACAAACTTGATGGAGAAAGAGTACAAATTCACAGACAAGATGAGAAGATAGTTCTGTATTCACGTAGTCTTGAGAACATCACAAGCTATTATCCAGACATTGTTGAGAATATTGGAAAGTCTCTCAAATCAAATGAGACAATACTAGAAGCAGAAATTGTTGCAATAAATGATGATACCGGAGAATTTTTACCATTTCAAGAGCTTATGCACAGAAGAAGAAAATACAAGATAGCAAAGGCAGTTCAAGAATATCCCATCACTGTAAATTTCTTTGATATGTTATCATTAGATGGAAAGAGTTGTCTTGATTTACCGTATATCAAAAGAAGAAAGTTACTTGAAGCAAACATTGTTGAAGATTCCTTTGCAAAGATTATGCCAATGATATTAGTAAGGACAGATAGCGAAGTAGAGGACAGTCTAGAAAATGCAATAAATTCAGGATGTGAGGGAATAATGCTCAAGCAGCTTGATTCACCATATAGGGCAGGTGCAAGAGCAAGCAACTGGTTAAAACTAAAACGCGAATACAGAAACGAGCTTGGGGATAGTTTAGATCTTGTAATAGTAGGAGCATTTTATGGTAGAGGCAGGAGAACTGGAAGATATGGAGCCTTACTACTTTCTGCATATGACGAACAGACAGATACTTTTCCAAGCATTTGCAAGGTTGGCACAGGATTTACAGATGAAGGATTAGATCAGATCTACCAGATTCTTTCAGATAAGATAACCATAAAAAAAGATATGAGAATTGAAAGCGGTCTTGAGGCAGATGTTTGGTTTGAACCTGAAGTGGTAATAGAAATAGTAGCATCTGAGATAACACTTAGTCCAATACACAAAGTTGCAATGGATAAAATTAGAAAAGGTAGCGGACTTGCCCTTAGATTTCCAAAATTTACAGGAAGGATAAGATTTGAAAAGACATCAGAGAATGCAACCACAATTGACGAAGTGATGACTTTGTACAGCAGTCAGAAACGAGTAGTACAGGAAGAAAAACAGTAGGTAAAAAATTGATTTGAAGATTTACGCAAGGATTATTAGCCACAGGCATAGTCTAAAATTTCTAGATGTATAGCGGAGAACTTGAAGTTCAGGCAAAGAGAAAGGCCCTTGCCGTTTTACAAGACGAGATAAACAGAATTCTCAATGCAGTAAGAGATCTATCAGTGCTCCCAAGTTTGATAATCAAAGCAGACAAATCAGAGATAAAGCAACTTCTAGAGAGAATAAAAAATACAGAGGATGAGGTAGAAGCTTTACGAAGAAAAATAACAAGAGAGATTTCAGACGTAGGAGGTCTCATGATGAACAGAGAGAATCTTTTGAATTCAGCATATACCATGGATGAAATTGCAGGATACATCACAGGAATTGCGTTCAAGCTCTCAAACATCAAATCTGCCACACTCAAAAAAGAAAAACTTGACAAAGATCTAACAGAGCTTATCGAATTAGCAGTAGACCAAATTCACAAAATCAATGAGATAATCAGAGCCCTTGCAAGCAACAACAGCACAGTAGCAATAGATCTTGCCCACGAGGCACAGAAAATTGAGAGACAAGTAGATGACAAGTATAGAGCACTGAGCATAAAGGTGCTCGATGAGACCACAGTGACCAAAGAATTACTTCTTCTCAAAGACGCAGTGGAAGGAATAGAAGAGATGTCTGATAAAGTATTACAGGTATCAGATTCGTTTATCTTACTAGCACTTAGCCTTTAAGATTTAAAACACATTTTATTTTTTTACTACATAATTGTAAACACTAAAATCATTTATCATCAGACACAAACACAACTTGAAAGGAGAATTACTTGAGAACAGAATAATTGTAAGAAACATAGATCACTCACGTCAGCTTTTTGTTTCAGGATATTATGGAAAACCAATAGGCATAACAAAACCAAAACCTGAAGAGATAAACGTTCCATTAATTTTAGATCTAATTGAAGGATATTATCTACAAGAAAAATCAAGATTGCGGATTTTTCAATCTAAAAGACAAATAATACAAAAAGAGCTTCTCGAAATATGCAGAAGAGAATATCACAACTTTGATAAAAAGTATACAGTATACAAAGACTTTAGAGAGAAAGGATACATTGTAAATCCAGGAATCAAATTTGGATGTGATTTTGCAGTGTATCAGAAAGGTCCGGGAATTGATCATGCACCATATTTGTTGCAAGTGTACAATTCAACAGACACCATCTCAGCAACAAGCATAGTATTAGCAGGAAGACTTGCTACAACAGTGCGAAAGCAATTCATTTTAGCAATACCAAAGGGCAGCAAAGTCGATTGCTTAGCTTTGGACTGGTGGAGAGCGTAATTTGCTTTTAATGTGATATGCTATCCTATCATATACTGCAAACAATTCTTTTGTGATAGAAAATTCATAACTATCTTTCCACCCTCCGTGAATACGCACTCCCCCATTAGTTGGTTCTACAGATATTTGTGCGTCTTTATACGAAAGCTTTGTCATCAAGGTACTAAGTTCATTATCAGAACTTAGAGTATCAGCAAGTTCTCCGCCTGACCATTTTACTCCAGTCACTTTTTTTGTTGCAAAATAACCTTTTGTTTGTGGATTAGATTTAGCAAGAAAACTTTCATCAAGAATATCATGTTCTGTTTTTATTATAAAATGAGCCTGAAATCTATCTTGTGCACCCCATGGCATCGGATTTAGATCTTGTGTCATATTTCTAGCCCTTTTGGATTATCTGTACAACATCAATGTTGGAACTTTTTAGTTGTATAGTGCCATGATTTGTCACCATAGCAGGAGTATGAGTATAATGTTTAGAGTAGTAATTTCCTTTTTCCATCTCGTCAGTGTCAATTTGTTTGGTTTGAGCATCAATACCGATCTTTTTTAAAGATTTACAGAATTCATCATTCTTATTTATTGGATTAAAAGTATCAGATTCTGAGTCGTGCATGGTCTGACTTTACCAAGCCCACAAATAAATATGTCTGTGACACCATCAAAATCTTCAGATGCAAGTGTTAAGAATTATCAAACCAGCGTAATCGATTAAATAATCCACAATAATCCCAGACACTATCCATGCTAAAGTTCCAGAATAAAATAGTCGTAATAACAGGAAGTGGAACAGGAATAGGAAAAGCAATTGCCATCAAGTTTGCAGAAAATGGTGCAAACATAATCATACTAGGTAGAAGAAAAGAACCACTCGAGGAAGCTGCAAAAGAACTAGAGCAGGTTATTTCCAGAGTCAAGAGTAACGCATTTGTAAAAATTTTCCCAGGTGTAGATGTAAGTGATGAAGAGGGAGTTTCAAAGATGTTCGAAGATCTCAAAAATGCACATGGTGCAGTAGATGTTGTAGTAAACAATGCCGGAGTGTCTGGCCCAGTTACATGCTTTGCAAATGCCCCCATGTCAGAATTTAAGAGTACTGTAGGAATTCATCTCACTGGTACATTTTGGACCTCATCACAGGCAATCAAGACCATGAAACCAGGTTCAAAAATTGTAACAATATCAACATTTTTTACCGAAGAAAGACCATATGAACAAAGACCATACAGATTCCGTAGTCCATATACCGCATCTCAAGGAGCAAAGAATCGACTTGCAGAAGCAATGTCATGGGAAATTACTGATAAAGGAATAATATCAATAGCCACAAATCCAGGTCCGGTTCATTCTGATAGAATTTACAAGACAGTATATCCAAAAGCTGCTGCAGAATTTATGAGAGTCAGTGGTTTTGAAAGTCTCACTCCAGAAGAAGTAGAATTAGTAAATGCAGACATTCTTCCTTTACTGGGGGAAAACGATACCACAGTTAAAGTTGGAATTACGAAAGCAACATCAAAACTTGCGCAATTAAAATCAATCACCTCAGAATCAGACATACAGAAACTAAATGCAACAATCTCAGCACTACTTGCAAAGATACAAAGTATTGCAGAAAAGGTTCAAAATAACACAAGCAAGATGATTGCAGATGAGCAATTTCTTACACAGCAACAAGTTGCAGAGACTGTTTTGATGTTAAGTGATGACAGCATATCAAAGATTCTAAATGGCAAAGTTATACCAGGCGACAGAGTGTTTTACCCAGTAAAACCACACATTTCATGTTCAATACCAGATACTCAAGCAAACTTTAGTTCAAAGATAACAGTATTTGCACTAGATGCAACTGATGAAGCAGATGTGGCAAGAACTGAGTTTCTAGCACAGAAAATTGAAAGCGCCGGAGGAAAAACAGTCATACTCATTTCGAAGACAAGCCCCAAGATTGCAGAGGAGAGACTGTCAAAATTTCATTCGCATGTAATGGATTTGACAAACCAAGAAAATGTGAAAAGAATGCTAAACACAGCTACTCAGAAGGTAGGCCCAATAGGAAATATAATTTACATAACAGGAAAAGTTCCACAGACAAGCAAACTAGTAGACCTGACAAGAAATCAATGGGACAACCTAGTAGACAAATTCATTAACACACCTGCCATATTTTTACAAGAATCCCTAGGCATGTTTGTCCCAGGAGGAGCCAAGAATCCACCATTATTCAAAAACAAAGAAGGCAACATGATAATAATAGGACCAGACATGCCATCAGGAGGAAAGGTGTCAGGGGCAGATAGAGCAAGAGTAGAAGTATTCAGAGGAGCATTAAG
>JAGWGS010000098.1 GCA_028867235.1 Nitrososphaerota archaeon
TTCAGAGATGGCTAGATTGTCAGATGGTGATGGAGATACAGACTTGGTTGTACCTACACGTGCAGGAGAAGATGAATCAGTGATGGACATGCTGTCAGATAGTGATTGTGATTGGGTAGCAGCAGGACGTGCAGCTGAGAATGTTTCTGAGATACCTAGATTGTCGGATAGTGGTAGGCTGTATGCATAAACAGCAGTTTGCGTACAGGTGTTGGGACTAGGAGCAAAATTAGCTGCAGAAGGATTTGTAGTCTGTCCACATCCTGTAGTACTTGAAAATATACGTGTATAGGTAGCAGTAGTTGAAATTGGAGTCAGCCAGTTGTAATTGAAGACCCAGTTGTTTCCAGCTGCAGTAACAGATCCTGCAGCAAGCTGACTTTTTGTCCAGGTTGTCATTGTACAAGAACCAGAACCACCGCAAAATTGTACAACATTTGTACCAGAGGCTATGTTGGCATCATTTTCAATGCCGGTAGAATGTAAGGTAACTGTCTTTGTTGCATCTACTGCAACAAACCAGTTTCTTGCCTCTGTGAATGTAGATACATTATCTTGTGAAACTTGTGCTTGTCCCAGTGCATACAATTGAGGCTGAATGAGGGGCACTGCATAGTTATATGATACCATGGTATCATTGTTTGAGTCCAAATTTCGTACCCAGGTTATCATTTTTGTATCACCTACCTGGCTTACACTTCCATCAGTGGTTACATTCAATACATTTGGAACAAATTCTTTGATGGTAATCTGACCTGAGCTTACATATGAATGGACTTTGAGTTTGACATTGAAATTATTTGGTTGATCAAAAGGATCAATCTTGGTTGCTGCCATTCTGATAATTTCGTAATTGTAATTTTTCTCAACTAGGAAATAGGTAGAAAAGTTTGAAACACCAGATGATGTCTTTGCTGTTACATCTACAGTGTAATTTCCTTCTATAGAAGGAATATACTGTGCTTGATATATTGCACAATCAAATAGGCTCATACTTATCCCATTTCCAGTTGAGAGAATAGTATTTTTTGAATTTGGATCTGTTATCTTCATGACAATATTGGAATCACATGCAGAGGTACCATTATTTAGTAAAGTAGTTATTGTAAAGTTTGCAATTTCACCAGGTTTGTATATACTTCTGTCAGTGTTTAGGGCTACTAGACCCCAAGCAAACTGACTTTCAGTAGTATAGGTTTTACCTTGTTTTACTAGAGTAATTTTTAATTTATAAAGTCCAGGAAATCCGTACATCATAGAGGATAATTTTATATCAAATTTTCCTTCCCTGAGCTTTTCGAAGTTTACCTTAATAGGAATAGAATGTCCATTTGGACCAGTAATTTCTGCGCTTATTACAGAGTTATTTTCTTTCCATTTGTCTTGTTGAACAGGGCCTGCTGTTTCCTGTATCTTTTTGTGGAATTTATTCAGATCTTGTTTTGTATAATATTCAAACTGAAAATCAGGATTTTCAGTCAATAAATAACTCTTTTTTGAGGATATTACAGACGGTACTATTGGAATGGTGTCATTTATTCCAGTAGAGTTGGATATAGAAGTAGAGTTTAGTAGAGTAGAATTAGATATTTGATTTAGAGTTGATGTATTGTTTGTACTATTTGTTGTATTAAGACCAATAGAATTGAGAGGAATCTGTGTAACTGGTGCGTATGAAAGTACATCTTTTAGATACAGACTGTTAATCTGGCTGGAAGTAAAGGTAGAATTGTAGAGGTTAACGCCCTGTATAGAACCTGAAAATAGATTGTTAGGATTCCTTGAAAGGCTGTTAAAATAGGCTCCAATTACAATATCTGCATTAGAAGAGATATGGCTTACGTCTGTTGTTACTAGTTTACCATTTACTGCAAGTGTTGGTATTCCTGCTATGTGAAGACTTGACTGGAGGGTTCCATTGACATAGAGACTTATTGATGACCCGTTGTATGTAGCAACAAGATGTGTCCAGTCTTCCCCTAATGTACTAGTAGAATTTACTGTACTCCACTTGATCCCATCATATACAGAAAATGTCGCTTTTTTTACCGGTGGAATGTTATTGTTTACTGCTAGGGCAAACTGGTTTTCCTTGCTTATTACAGTAAATGTTCCAGATCCTTGAGAATAGTCAGGTTTTACCCATGCTGAAAGGGTTAATGCACTTAGGTTTGTAGTAGATGTCACATTTGATGTTAGAAATCCATTTCCCTTTAGTTGTAGTAGCTTACCGTTTGTATCATTTTGTACTTGTAATTTACCTACAGACTTTGTATTATTAACAGAGGCACCCAGATTCCACAGATTTGCGGACAGGGTGGAGTTGCTTGGAGATGTGTTGGGAAGAGGTTGGGTGGAATTGCTTGTAGTAAATACAGGAGTCACAGAATGAGTCGAGTTGTGTGGTGGTACGTTAGGGAGGGGTTGGAAATTGCTTGGAGGTATATTGGGAAGAGAGTGAGTGGAATTGCGTTGAGATATGTTGGGAAGAGGTTGGGTGGAATTGCTTGTAGTAAATACAGGAATGATAGAGTGAGTGGAATTGCGTTGAGATATGTTGGGAAGAGGTTGGGTGGAGTTGCTTGTAGTAAATACAGGAATGATAGAGTGGGTAGAATTAGTATTGGCTGATAGACCAGTAGTACTATTACTTGGTTGTGCGTATGCTGCACCCCAATAATTAGAAGATATAGACATTGGAGTTACAACAGAAGATGCAACAAGAATAACAATAAAACAAAATGAAAAAATTCTTTTTGAATTGTACCGTAATTTAGCTTCTTTAATATCCATTAAGAGAAATCCTGAAAGAGGAATCAACAATATCAATAGTGTTGGGTTTTTCGGATCAGCCAAACTATGTACGGTCGGCATTATCCCATGTTCCATTGAGTTTATTTCTAAATGGAAATCTTCAGATGTATATTCGAATAATGATATGAGATTAGTGTTGTCAGACCAATTTTCAAATTCATACAAAATATTATTTTTGTTGATGTTTTGCTGTGTCATTGAAATTACATTTATTATAGTTGGATTGTAATCAAATGATTTTTCTAAAGAAATAGAATTTTCAATAATAATTTTTTTTCCAGAAATTCTAATTCTATCAGAGTTTGAAATTTTATCCATGGTAGTCTTTTCAAAGTTTTGTTGAATTATGGAAACAAAATTTTGATTATAGTTGTTGGTGTAAATTCCTAAATTTTCAGAAAGTGAAATATTGTATACGGTAGATATTTTTGGTGATACATTAGATTTTGGTTGTTGTGATCCAGAATTTGTTGTTACTCCCATATTTTCTGCAAGATTGATTGTTACTGTTTTGGATACGTGTGGATTTGGAGAAATTGATGATGTTGTATCAGGAATAGGTACCGGATATTTTTGTGAACTAGTAAAAGGCATAACATCTGATTGAGCATATGCAATTCCCAAAATTGATGTAGAAATCATTATAATTGAAAAGATAGAAATTACTTTGGCAAGTACGTCAATACGATTACCCTTAGGGACCATATGTTTACTTGTGGAATAATATCAATAAGACAGGTGGAATTAATGCAGGTCTGGGCATACCATATTGGAAATATGAATCGTATACATATCCAACTTGGAACAATCAATTTTCTTCATAAAATAACCATTTTACGTAATTTATGATATGTAATTTTTTGATGATCTTTTTTAAGAAATTAAATCAAACAATAAGAATTATTTCAAATGAATAATATGTGGTTTAATAAAATATTCTGAAAAATTATTTTACATTTTAAATATAAAAAAATAATAAAATATTTCATAAACATATTAGAATAACAATTTCTTATTCTATGGAGTTGAATCAAGTAACATCTCACCTAATAACATACCAAACTAGAAATAATAAAAAAGAAATTTCATGAATAGGCTTGATTAATGTTTCAAACAATATCAAAAATCTTGTGCAATATTGATCGATATATTACATCAACAAAAAACAAATCAAAGATCACTTGCATGATTAATTAAGTTCGTTTGAAGTTTTAAAATGCCAATCACATCATTTGTGATTTATTTCTAGAATAGTACAACCATTGAATTTAATATGTAAAAAAAATTCAAGATCTATAATCTTGGTTGACAATCAAATCCAAAAGCTTGATAATTGAACCGGATTTTGATAGAAACTAGAAAAATATGATGTGATTTATGTACATACGACTTGAATAATTTTGTTTCAACAATATCAAGATGATTATAAACATGATTTAATTTTTTATAGGCTATATTTTTCATGACATATTTAGTATTACATGTTATGAATGCTAATATTTTATTATATGAATTTGTAATATATTTACAAGATTAGAAAATTTTTTCTCTAGTTAACAAATCTATGTTTCATCTCTTCCACATAACTGAGTTATTTAGCGTATCATAAGAATAATTTTCAATGACTAAAATTTGTAAAATAATTAGATTTGACCAAGAATCTAGCCACAATCAATATGACAATAAATGCAGGCACAAGTGCAATCATTGGAAATTGAAATTCAGGAAGTGATTTATCAGGTGATACCATCACTCCCCAGTTATTTGGAGTAGGTATCTGAAATTGATCATTTTGAGTTAGATTTGCAGGCCACGTAGAGAACTTGTTAGTATTTGCATCATAAACAGAATAGTAGAATCCATAGATATCTGATCTTCCAATGAAATCTACTGGAATTTTAAATTCATAGCTTGGGTGAGGGATATCGCTATAACGATCATTTTGATCAGAGATTCCGCTTACACTGATAAACCCTGATGGATTTGATATCTTTTCAAAGTTACCAGTGGATCCGGATGTGGAATTTCCCTGGTATGTAGAACCTTCATTTGTACCAAGTATTGATTGAAAGCAATAATCATGTTTATCAAATGTAGTTGATTTTGTATTATTGCTGTCAAAACAAAGCATAACATTGTCTTTTTCCTTTGTAAAATTAGTATTAGAAACAAGGTCAACAAGTATATAGATGAATTTACCATCATGAGCTGATCGGATTCCACCATCCCAGCTAGTATGCTTCCACTCTTCTGTGTATGTCCATTTTCCATCAAATACCATATTTTCCATATCAGAGTATGGCAACATTATTGGTTCTGCAAAGGCAGCATAATTTCCAAAGATATACGCAATTAAGATTGTTGCAAGAAAATATCTTTTCACATCACAATTGTATGCACAATATGATAAAAATGATTATTTCAAGTTCACATGATGTTTATATTACAAAAGTTCTAATTGAGAATCATTGAACAA
>JAGWGS010000099.1 GCA_028867235.1 Nitrososphaerota archaeon
TTAAAAGTCATGGTGCATGCGGGAGTTGCCAAGCCTGGTCAAAGGCGCAGGGCTTAGGACCCTGTCTTTTAGGAGTTCGTGGGTTCAAATCCCACCTCCCGCACCTAAACAATACAGAGTTGCATTTCTTTATGACTGTGAAAATGAGTACTGCAGAAATTATTTGAACACTCATAGCAGTGCCAATCGCCTATTGTTGAGCAAACCTTGCAAATTTTGATAGGATTATTGTGATCATAACTATTTCCACGATTATGTGATCTATGAGAATTTTTTTGTTTATCCATCAGAATCCCTCATTTGTATAAAAATTTGAAAAACTAGTATCTCCCATCAGCAACACATTACAGAATTATAATATCTAGTTGGACTAGCATTCTTACAATACGACGTATCCAAAAGGCTATTTAAGTATTAATAAGTGCAGTATGTCTAACAAGTAGAATGAACAAAACTATTGTTGAACTTGTTATAGTAGGAAAAGATCATGAAGGAGTAGTAGCTGGTTTTACTAATTTCATATTTCAGAACAATGGAAACATAGAGAAAATTAATCAAAATGTGGTAAAGGGACTTTTTGGAATGTATCTAGAGGCGTCTTTTGTAAAGAAGTTAGACATGGAAAAATTCAGTAAAGAAGCAGAGGATTTAGCAAGGAACCTGAAGATGGAGGTAAACATACACTATGAGATATCAAAAAGCAAAAAAGTTGCATTACTTGTTACAAAAGAACCACATTGTATTGAGTCAATTTTAGATGCCAGAACAAAGAGAAAGATCAATGGAGAGATTGTGGTAATAATAGGTACTGAAGATACTTTATCTCCCTTAGCAAAAAAAGCCAAGATTCCTTTTGTGTTAGTTGATGAAAAAGATCAGCAAAAGGCAGAGGAAGAGATAATTTCAATAATAAAAAAATTCAATGTGGATCTAATAGTACTTGCAAGATACATGAGAATACTTTCACCCAACTTTGTCTGGAGATATCCCAATAGAGTAATCAACATCCATCCATCACTATTACCAGCATTCCCAGGTGCCTTTGCTTATGTTCAAGCATATGAGAGAGGAGCAAAAATAGTAGGTTGCACAGCCCATTATGTAACAGAAGATTTGGATCAAGGGCCCATAATATTTCAGGATGCTTTTGCAATTGATGAAAATGAAACCATAGAGTCTCTGAAAAAGAAGGGACAAAAATTAGAAGCAAGTACACTATTGGAGGCTGTAAAAATGCATTTAGAAGGAAGGCTGGAGGTATATTGGGGAAAGGTACATGTCAAACCCAAGAGATCTAAATGATAGCAAGAGACCTTACAAATACAGACATTCTCAAATTAACAAAAAAAGACACAGTTGCAATAATCCCTGTCGGTTCAATTGAACAACACGGTCCACATCTTCCCATATCCACAGATGCAGACATTGTTGCACATATAGCAAAACAAGTAGCTCAAAGAAATGGATTTTTGCTTTTACCTACCATAGAATACGGCGTTTCTCATGAACATCATCCATTTTTCAACATGAGTGTATCAAGTCCCATCTTAGAAAAAATCTTGATAGAATTATGTATCTCACTATCAAAAAATAACATAAAAAAAGTCATAATCATCAATGGACATCATGGAAATCAAAATGCGCTAAAAAAAATACCAGGAAAGATATCCAAGATAACTAGGCAACGAGTTTTCATCTACTCATATTGGCATTTTATGAAAAGGAAATTTGATCATGCAGGATTTGTTGAAACATCAATCATGTTAGCAATATCAAATAAAGTATCAATGCACAAAGCCGAGAAGGGATTAGTGCCTGAAAACATACCAGTCAACGATCTAAAAAAATTAAGTAAAAAAGCTAACAAATCGTTTATTTCTGTCACAAAAAATGGCATTTGGGGAGATCCTACTACTGCTACAGCAAGAGCAGGAAAGACGATTCTAAAGGAGATAACCTCAAATTTATCAAAAGAAAGTCAAACTTGCCTCACTGGAGCAGGTCGAAAATTTCACCAATGAAATTTTAATATATACCCTCCTTAGAGTGGGTAATAAGTGAAATAAATGTCAGTAGATATGGCAGTAAAAGTACTTGATGAAAGCCTAAACAAGGTTGTGCTTATCAAGCTGAAAGGTGGTAAAGTGATAAGAGGCAATCTTCATGGTTTTGACCAACACATGAATCTGCTACTTGAGTCCTCAGAAGAGATTCCTTCTGAAGGAGAGACAAAAAGCCTCGGTACCATAGTTGTCAGAGGAGACAACGTAGTAATTATATCTCCTCCACCAAAGTGAGTATACTATGACAAAGGGTACCACCTCAATGGGAGGATATACAAAAGGGCGTTTACACATTAGATGTAGACGATGCGGTAAGAACTCCTACCACATACGACATAAGAGATGTGCAAGTTGTGGATATCCAGAGGCCAAGATAAGGAAATATACTTGGATCAAATGGTATACTTAGATGGAAGAATTAGTCCTAGCTTTTAGTTCTATTGCAGGTGCATGCACCGCGGTGGCACTGGACAAAATTCCAAAAATTAAACGCAACAAACATGTACCTACTATCAATTCTGCAATCACATCTCAATTACATTCACTGAGAATGGAAAAAGAAATTTTATCAAAAACAATTACAAGGATTCATCAACAAGAATCAGACGTAAATAAAATACAAAAAGACAAGCTTTTGCTGCGTTACCAACATCAACTTGGGATAATAATCATCAAGATTGAGAAATTAGAAACAGCCAGTAAGTATCCAGATCTTGGACCTGTAGGAGACAGTTTGATTTCACTAATGGATAACAAGCTTTCACAGTTAGATCAAAGATTACATGAAATTTCTTCAAAGATCACAGTAAATACTAGTCAACCCAAGCAAATAGAGAAACCTGTTCAGATAATTGAGACCCTACAAGAGAAAAAAATCGAACCAAGATTAGATACTCACAAAGAAAAAACAGAGATAAAAGAAGAAAAGAATACCAAGCCAGAAAGAACGCAAGAATGGTTGCCTCCAATGGAAGTCCCGATGCACGAGAAACATAGAACAGTAGAATTAAGCACATTAACAGAGATCACAGGTAAATCTCCGCAATTTCCAGTGGAATTGATAAAACCTGCTCAGGCAGAACCACAAACTCCTCAAATCATAGAACCAAGAATAGAACCAGTACAAACGTTAAAGATTACAGAGTCATTAGTCGAGGAAATAACAATAACTGCACCTCAACCTATCATACAAGATACAATTGAGATATTACCAGAGATAAAACATGACCAAGTCCAACAAGAACCTGAGAGAAAGATCCAGTTACCAACTCCAATTAAGATTCCAGAAGAAGAAAAACTTGAAGATGACGACAAGGATTTAGATAAAATAAAAAGCGAAATAATGAAGGCACTGTCAAAACTAGAACAAGTAGAGGTAGAATAATTGACAGTTGATGATGCCATAGAGGCATTGTCCCCACAGGCATTAAAGATGATCAAAAACAATTTTGTAATAGGTCTTGGGAGTGGAAGAGCCGCAACAGCTATAGTAAGACTCTTGTCAAGTCACATCAAAAAGACCAAGTTTTCTGTAAAAGCAATACCAACATCTTTACAAATCAAAATGGAAGCTGAAAAAGGACAAATTCCACTAATAGAGGCAGATCAGATAAACCATATTGATCTAGTTTTTGATGGCGCAGACCAGATAGATGCAAGTGGTAACATGATAAAGGGAGGAGGCGGAGCCCTATTACGAGAAAAGATCCTGATAAGCATTGCAGACAAGGTAGTAATTATTGCAGACGAGTCGAAATTTGTCAAGAAACTAAACAGGAGTGTACCGGTTGAGGTTCACCCATTTGCAAGAAAAATAACAGAGTCGCAGATAAAAAAGATAGGCGGCGACCCACACATAAGATTGTTAGATAGAGGATACCCATTTGTGACAGAGAATGGAAATGTCATACTTGATTGCGATTTTGGTCAAATTAGAAATCCCAAGGAACTTGCAACAAAAATAATCGAGATGCCAGGAGTTATAGAGGTAGGAATATTTTCCAAACCAGACATTATTTACAAAGTAAAAGAAAATGGCAAATATGAAATTGCATAATATGCAAGGATTAGAAATATTTTATGAAATGTGATCGTTGTGAAAACATAGCAGCGTATTCTAGAAAATACTCAGGAGAGAATCTTTGTTCAATTTGTTTCTCAGAATCCATAGTAAACAAGACCTCTAGAACAATGGCAAAATACAACATGGTAAGATCTGGTGATATAATAGGAGTAGCAGTTTCAGGTGGAAAGGATTCTCTTTCATTATTACAAGTATTGAAAAAAATTTCACTAGATCATAGATTTACCGTAAAGGCAATCACAATTGATGAAGGAATTCCAGGATATAGAGACGAGGCACTCAAGATTGTAGAAGACTTTTGTAAGAAACTAGATGTAGAACATAAGGTATACCCATACAGTTCCCTTTTTGGCACAACTCTGGAACAGACATTGGACCTTCGAGACAATGAAAAAACCTCTTCTTGTTCAATATGTGGAGTTTTGCGAAGAAGGGCAATTGATTTTGGAGCAGCTGACCTCAATGTTGATGCGATAGCAACTGGACATAATTTGGATGATATGCTTCAAACATTTGTCATAAACATAATTTCGGGAGATACAAAAAAGATTGGCTGGATGGATCCAGATACATCACAAAACAAATTAAGAAAGATAAAGCCATTTTGTGAGATTTATGAAAATGAGATTGTATTTTATGCATTCACAAATAACATTCCATTCCAGTCAGAAGAATGCCCTCACATGAATGAAGGTATCAGAACAGAGATCCGTAATTTTCTAAATTCCTTAGAAAAGACACATAGTGGAATCAAGAATAACATGTACAAGTCAATACTAAAGATTTCAACAATTCTCAAAGAATCTAATAATTCAGAGTGGAGAATTTGTTCCAAATGCGGTAGTGAATGTACAGGCAATACATGTTCTGTGTGCAACACACTAGACAATTTAAGAATAAACTAAAACCCAATGCAGATAAAGAACTTGTATTTACAATAAATTCGGTAGTAGGTAGGGTTGGGGCGCTAGCCGTGCCCTGCCTCTGAAACCGGCTATATGCAGAGACCAGTAACCGCTGGATAAATCTCTAGATAGACGGTACTCGCTTGACTTGCGGATATGAAATCACGCCGAAGCGGGTGGATACAGGACTGAAGCTGTCCGAAGGGATAACTCTCAAG
>JAGWGS010000009.1 GCA_028867235.1 Nitrososphaerota archaeon
ATCCATTCTTTTTATTTAATTCTTAATTTCTTCTCTCATACATACCAAGCAACATATCTACAAACTCGCTTGTGTACATAATACGATCTTTCATCTTTGCTTTGAGAATTCTATCTTAGGTCTCATTTCGCAATATGCGTATACTGTATTCTCCGCTAGTAGCTATTTTGGGTTGTACGGTATATTTGATAAACTATTTGGTTAATATTTAACATAAATGTTTTCCATGACCACATGTATGTTATAGAACAATCATAAGGATCACTTAAATAGGAATGTCCGGGATATTATATGGTGTAAAGAATTCTTGCTTGCAAAAGAGAACAACAAAACAATTCCATATTCATTTAGAATAGATAATGAAGTTTATCCTGAATTGGAATCTGAAGCAAGAAAGAAAGGCGTATCAATAAATGCTCTGTTAAATCAAGTGACAAAAGACTATTTTTTTAAGAAAAATTTTGAAAAACTTACATGTATACCAGTTCCACTAGATATACTTCGCGATGTATTTGATAGTGCAGATGAAAAGATTCTAGCCAAAAAGGCAGACAAACTGGGGTCAAACCATGCAACAGAATATGTCCAGTCTTTATACCACGATATGACCAAGGCTACTGCCATAAAGTTCTTAGATGTCTGGTTTGGTAGATTTCCTAAATTTGAGCACCAGACTAATGGTTCTACTCACTCATATTCTGTTCAACATGACATTAACGAGAAGTATTCTATATTTATGAAAGAGTTTATCAAATCATTTTGTGAGACAATACTGCGTGTGCCTGTGAAGATCCAAGCAACTCAAAGAATGATTACATTTTCTTTTTCTAATTAATTTGTTAAGATGATTATTGTATACTTTTCTAATTATTAAATTATTTTGACGATTTTTTGAAAACTAGAACAAACATTTTCTATTTAAAATTAGATAGGTTATACCATTACATTGTTGGATACATGATATCATAATGAGCTACTTTGAGCTAGAATAATCCTACCATTTTATTAACTAGGTTTTTGGTATACCGTACATGCTTTACCATAACCACGATATGTCATGTAAAATACATGATATGACTAGCAAATCGTGCGGTATGAAGACAAAGTCACTTCATACAAACACAAAGCAAAAGGAGAAAATAAAATGAAAATACAAAAAAACAAAATAAAAACCGCAACAATAATCTTGAGTGCTGTGATAATTGGATTGATGCTCTTATCCCCCATGACTGTACTGCCTAGTGTTAATGCACAAAGTCAATTACCTTCTGACTCATGTAGTTCAATGTCAAAAAAAGAAATACATGATAAAGCTGCTTCTTTAGATAACTCTAAAGCAAAATTGATGGCAGAGAACTCTAATGACTTTAAAACAAAAATACAAGGGCATGGTTACAGATTCAATAGCATATTCAATACATGGTCTCTTGACAAGACGAGTTGTAATCTGACATGGAAAACTACCAATATAGTATATTCCTTCAATGACACTAAAGGTTCAATGAAAAATATAGTTGTAACAGAGGATCCAGCATTAACAAAAATAATTAGTGTAACAGAGCAAGTAGTATCGCGTGCTTCAACGTCTACTAATTCATACAACTGGGCTGGTTATGAACCATATGCCATGAGTAGTCCTACAGCCAAATATCCGGTGTATGAAGCAACGACAACATTCACGTTACCAAGTATTACCTATCCGTCAAATCCTACTAATGCTTGCAAAACAAATCTGGGATATCAGCCCTGTGATCTAGCTATCTGGGACGGCATCGAAGACAGCCTTGGAGGAAGTAATAATCTGGCCCAAGCCGGAGCAGATGAGGATATAACCTACAATGGAGGGTATCAATATTCGTATTATCTCTGGTATGAATTTCTGACTACCAATCCTACTAGTGGTTTAACACAATGTACTGGATTGACAATAAATCCCAGCGATTCTATCACATCTGATGTATATGGTGAAAATACATATGGTGGAAGTAGCACTTCATATGATATATCAATAACCGATAATACATCCAATCCTGTTCAGATATGTACTGTTACGGGTCAGAGCTTTTTCACAACCTCTACTCCTTATTATGGTACATTCATAGATGAGAGATTGTGCAATACAATTGCTAATCCATGTCCTACGAGTTCAATGTCAACTTTACCTTCATTTACCTCTGATACATTTAGTAGCACTACAATGTATTATAATGGTGGAACTCAGTCCATTGATTCATCATTTGGTGTGAATGGATGGTATAATGAAGATAAAATGAATTCGAATGGTTCCAATCCTCCAAACATAAGCAATGGAGCAGAAAGCAGTAGCTCGTTTACAGAAACCTACAGAAATAGTCTTGGTACCTAGTAAGTACCTACCACACATTTTTATAATTTTACTTTTTTGTTACTAGATAGATAAAAATAACAAGATTTCTATATGGTAAATTTTTATTGTTATTTGATCATTTTCTATAAAATTAAATTTAGATAAAAAATAAACGGAAAATCAAACCCCTGCATTTGAAAAATTAGATGTAAAAAAATGTATGAAATTTTATAATTAGAACAAATCTACACCAAATTTTTAAAGCAGATATCCAATACATATAACATATGAATAGACTATATTTTTACATAATTATGGTATTATCATTAATTATTTTTGCATGCATACCAGGATCATATGCCAATAGTGGCTCTGTACTTTTCATGAAACAAAATTCAACTGCCAAAATCTATGCAAATTTCACATTTCCAGTACTGAATAACGAAACCCATACTCTGAGACCACAAATAGTTACAGGTTTGACTTATCCTAATTCTTTTGCTAACGGCTTGAGTATAACTGCAGTCCCAAGTTTACTTGTTGCTAACAAAAGTAATGTTGGAGTTACATATGTAATAGCAGCAAAAGATGATACCAAAGGTGTTTATGCTATTTCCTTATATTGGTGTGGACTTTCACCTCTGGTAGTAGGATTCAATGACTCTGAAATCAGTCCTGTAATTTTTAACGAATTTTTTACTGTAAAATATAGTTGCCCAAATTTTTCCCAGTCCACCCCCAAAATGAATATCATAGGATATTCTAACATGATTCCTAAAATTATACATGCTAATTCAAATAGCAATAACAGTAACAATGACCATCTAGTGAACCAATTAGGTCAATTACCGGAGAGTCCTCTAAAACAAATCAAGTCTGGAGTAAAATCATCAGATGTAAAATGTAAAAAAGACTTTATTCTTATAACAAAACACGAGGATGGCAAGCCTGCCTGTGTCACAATCTCTACTGCAATCGTATTAGCAGAACGTGGATGGACTACTAGTCTCCAAATTCATCCTGCAGGGAATTAATCAAGCGATTTTTAAGCCAACTTAAAGAGTGGGTATAAAACAATGAAACATAATGGAACCGAAAAATGTACTCCACAGACCCATACTCGGCCCGATCCATGGATTTTTTAAAATAGAAGAAATCTACGTTAATTTTTTAAGCAATGCCTGTCCCGTCCATATTGAACTTGAAGATTCAAAGTCTTGTCATTATGCTAGCTGTTGTTGTCGGATTTTTTCTTCTTGATGGCGTCTTTACTGCTTCAGGACAGATTTCTACAGGAGGTCCAATAAGGATCGCACCATATCAACTCTCTCAGTTGGCATCATCTGGCAATAACGTCTACGTCCTGTATCAACAAAATGATGACAACGGTGCACACACTCATGTATTTTTCATCAAGAGTTCTAATGCGGGAAAAAGTTTTAGCAATCCAATAGACTTTGGTTCTGCTGTTGAACCCGTTGTGTCAGCCATTGGAAATAATGTCTTTCTGGGATGGGAGAGTGGTTTTACTGGTTGGCCCCCAAGTAATGTATTGTTTGCAAAAAGCACAGATGGTGGCAATACGTTTAGCAAAGCCGTGACACTTGACAGTAGTTCAAACTCAAGTTCCGTAATTACCCAGTTATTATCAGATGGTAAGCACCTTTTTGCAGTAATTGACGAGCTTGGTGAAAAACCACCATATCCATCAGACGTGTACCTGATGACAAGTCAAGACAATGGTACTACATGGAGTGACAAAGTTGAACTATTGCCATCTACTATATCCAACGAAAACCCGTTGGGATACAATGTATCTATACAACAGGTCAAAGACAATCTTGTTGTAATAGGAGAAAAGAAACTTGACTGTCAAAATCCTAACCTCTGTCAATACGCAATCTTTTTGAGAACAAGTACAGATTTTGGCTCAAGATTTGGACCAGAACTTGATATTGCAAAAGTTTGGAATCCAACGCAACTGCAAATGATATCATCTGGTAACAACATCTATGTGATCTGGATTGATGGCATGGGAGGACAAGGTCCGTCATTATTCTTTTCAAAAAGCAATGATGGAGGAAGTACTTTTAGCACACCTATTACGTTGAGTCAAAACCAGGGAGAGTCAGACTGGCCTCACATGGTTGCAAATGGAAAGACAATCTATGTCATATGGCAATACAATAATGAAAATACAATATCAAAGGCACAATATTTTGGGCAGTCCATTCCCACATACATGTCAGGAATATTTTTTACAAAAAGCACTGACGGTGGAGATACATTCTCTGAACCGTCGAAGATAAGCGGAGACATAGGTACATCGTATTTCTCAGGAATAACAATCTCAAATAGAAACATCTATGCTGCATGGACATCAAAACACGGGGATAATGTGCAGACATTTTTTAGCAGAAGCAGAGATAACGGAACAACTTTTGATAATCCTATAGAACCTACTGGAGGATCGGACACTTGGTTTTCAGAGATAACTTCATCTGGCGATAATGTCTACATTGCAGGAAGTGCGTCCTCAAGAAACATAATCTGGCTCAAGGCAAGCAATGACGCAGGTGCATCTTTTGGTCCTTTAACAACACTAAACGGGGCAACTCTAAATCTTGGATCTGGGACAAAAACTCCACCACCATCAAAAGTGTATGTATCGGATGATCAAAACACAAGTAATGTTATTACTTTGGCAGAGGTGGAGATGCCAATAGCTGCTGGCATTGCTGTTGGCGTATTTGTGTTTACTAGGAAAAGAAAATGAAAATTCTACACCACTTTTTTAAACCATGCCTGTCCAGCACAGGTACAAAATGAAAACTCTACTTTTGCTAGTCATTGTACTTGGAGTATTAACGTTTAGCAACGCAAGCTCAATGACAGAACCAGATTCACTTGTAACAGAAAACAAGAGTGTTACTGTAACACATACATCAACTGAAAAAAACTTGAGCCCTCCGGAATGGCCCCCATGTTGCCCGCCCATAATATTAAGTCAGGTGGAGCTTGCAAGCCCGTTCAAGTTCCTACCAGACAACACAACATGTACACCACAGCCTGCGGTTTATCCACAGCACAGTTGCCTTACAAACTTGGTTCCAGATCGCAAAGTTGAATGTTCGTATATTTCTGGCAATTTCTGTGAGCCGCTTCACCAGTATACCAGTGGCACAAACAAGAGTTGCTTTGGTGATTCAGCACAATTCCTCTCGTCTGGCACACAATGGTTTGACTTGTATAATACACAAAACAAAACTGTACAGCTGCAATATTTTGGTTACAAACTTATCTCGGGGAACGACATGCCAGAAAGCGAGGGCGGGGGTTTTGACATTGGGCCACATGAAAAGTGTACACTTGCACTCTCTAACAACTATTCTCAGGGAGCCCTTGAAGTTAAACCGGTTAACATGACTCTAGAAGTTTCATACTATTCTGATGGAAAGCCGTACACGACAGCCACACCCTCATTGACTGATACCTACAACGATTCAGGAACCTGGCAATTTGATGGTAACAAGTGGGTTTTTGCTGAACAAAACACTATGGCAGTTCCTGAATTTCCTTTTGCGGTTCCAGTTATGCTGATTGGCATAATTTCTACAATTGTATTTTACAGAATGAGATTTAGAAAATGAAAATTCTACAGATTACAATCATGGGAAAGATTTCTCCCGATGTTAATGTACATCATTTAATACAACTCTTCTCTGGAAATTATACTCCTTATGCTTACAATGACCCAAATCAAAATCATTCTCTCACTTTAAATGCAAGAACATGCATTGGTAAGTAGGTAAAAGCAATTGTCTTCTGAATATGCCCCATATAATTTTGTAGAACGATTGGTAAAACAAAAGGGTTCTGGATCCCACGTGATTATAGGAGTGCTGATTCTTATCATTGGCATCGGAGCAGGGCTATCAATTAATAACTCAATGATAATCTACGGCTCTATTGCACTAGGAGTGTCAATAATTATATCTGCATTTTTAATGATTATAAAACAATACGAACGAGCGGTAATACTGAGACTGGGAAAATACCAAAGACAAGTAGGTCCAGGCGTTCAAACTAGACTTCCTTTTGCAGATAACATACTTGTTGTTGATATACGAGAAAAAGTAAGTGAATTCAAAGCAGAAAGAATGTTGACAAAAGATAACGTGCCAGTAACAATTGATGCAATACTTCGTTACAAAATAATTGAAGAACGAGCCAAAGATGCAATACTAAATGTAGAAAATTTTAATCAAATGATACAACAGGTTTCTCAAACAACACTACGTAACAATATTGGTTCTTCGCAATTCCAAGACGTACTTTCAAAAAGAGAAGAGATCAATTACCATGTCAAGACCATAATTTCAAGTGAAGCAAGTAATTGGGGAATGGAAGTAACTGGTGTGGAAATTCGTCAGGTAATCATACCACAAGAGTTGGAATCTGCAATGTCAATGCAAGCGCAAGCTGAGCGTGAAAAAAGCGCCAGAGTGACATATGGAGAATCTGAAGTTTTAGTTGCACAAAAATTTCTAGAGGCAGCCAAAGTATATTCCGATAATCCAGTAGCATACGCATTACGACAATCAAACATGCTGTATGAATCAATCAAGGTTCAAGGAAATACTATTGTCATGATTCCATCAGAATCACTCAATTCAATGGGATTTGGAAATTTGGGAACTACTATAGCATATCTAGAAAGTACCAAAAAGGCGGTATCACAACAAAAATCAAAAGACGACATGATTAAACAGAAAGATGTCTGATTCCCAAGTAAAATTTTTCTAATTTAACATAATGTATCTAATCTTTACAAGACTCAAATCCATCCATGGAATTGACACTGAAAACTGGCAAGTCTTGGTTCTGGAGTAGAACTCACAAGAAACTATGGATGAAGGGGGAAGAATCAGGAAATACATAAAAAGATGTATACACGAATTTTATGGGAAAATCGGATTTGAACAATTGGCATTAACTTTTATAAAAACAATCAAGTGAAAAAATCAAAGTTATAAACAACAAATAGATGATAAATTGAATACCCAATACAAATGATATGACCTTCAAGATCAAGTCTCTCCATTTTACAAAACAAAAGTTACTTTTTGTAGCAATCTTGGCAAGTGTATTTTGTGTAACAATCAGTAATGCAATAAACAGTGATGCTGCAAGATTAAATTCAAACATATACTTTATTGTCTTGCCAGCTATTCTCAGCATTACAACCATAAGACTTGTAGCAAAAATTCCCTCTCATAGAAAACTCTTCATCTTGTTTGCATTATTTGCCATCTTGAGCGCAGTTGCAGAAGATGTCTTCATAATCTATGAAAGTGTCCTGAAAGTAAACCCGTTTCCATCTATTGCAGACGGCTTTTGGCTGACTGGATATGTTTCACTTTTCATGTTCTTTGTAGCATATCTATTTCCACTAAGAAAAACAATACCCAAGAAAATTTTCATGTTGGCATTAGCAATATCTGTAGGTTTTCTCATTCCAAATGTAATTCAAGCATATAGTCTAAATTCAAATTCTGACGGTTTGTCACTTGCAATATCTCTTGTATATCCTGTTTTGGATGCGGTAATACTAGGCCCAATTATAACATGCATAATCGTACTATACAACAAAAAATTTGAACCATTCTTATTTGTCATGCTAGCAGGTGTTTTATCATTCATAGTTGCAGATTCCATCTATCTTGTCATATACAATTCCTATGAGAATGGAAACCCCATAGACATAGGATGGATACTTGGGTATATTCTATTTACATATGCAATGTTCTTGTATAATCCTAAATCAAGAGAACAAAAGATTTTAGAGAAAAATTCAGAAAACAAAAAAATTGCAAACGAATTGAGCACAGATGTAATAGTCAGATTTGTAATACCATTAATCGCAATATCACTTTTCATGATTGGTTCAATATATCTTGCAGAGTATTATTTTAAAGAACAAGCACGAGATCCAGAAGAAAATTTAGTTCCAACATATTTCTTGTTTGGAGTGTTTGCATCTTTGCTCCTATCTATTCTCATAATAAATAGAAACTTGATGAAAATAGTAAAAAATCGCACACGGGAGCTTGAAGGCGAACGAGATATTCTAAAAACTCAAAATGATGAAAAAAACCAACTAATTGCAAAAAGTAAAGCATTGGAAAGTCAGTTGGAAGAATCGTTACAAAAACTGGAGATGGTAAGAAAGGAAAAAGATGAATTTGTTGCCATGATGACACATGAATTGAAAAACCCGCTTGTACCAATAATGACATATGCGGAACTTTTACTATCAAAATACATAGGAAATCTCAATAATGATCAAGTCGAAAAAATTCAAATTATAAAATCAAGTTCAGAATCACTCTTACGCATAGTCAATGACTTTTTGGATGTACAAAAAATAGAACTAGGTCAACTAAAACTTGACAAACAACGAAACAATCTAACACAAATAGTACAAGACTTCTTGGAGAAAATTAAGCCCGTAACCGAAAACAAGGGAATCATAGTCACGCAAAACATTAGAGACAACATTACCTGTACATGTGACAGAATCAGAATAGAGCAAGTTCTTGACAATTTATTTTTGAATTGCATTGATTTTGTACAGCCAAAAAATGGCAGAATTGGCGTAGAGCTAGATAGATTAGACAACATGGCCAAAATTACAATAAGGGACAACGGAATAGGTATTGAAAAAGACAAACTTGACAAACTTTTTATCAAATTTTACCAGGTTGATACGTCAACTACCAGAGAACATGGTGGAACAGGTCTTGGATTATCAATATGTAAAGGAATAATCTCAAGTCATGGCGGAGAAATTTCTATAAGATCAGAAGGTCTAGGAAAAGGTGCCGAATTTGAGATACTTTTACCTATTGATGAAGAAATATCAAAATAACTAGACAGTATTTTCAATTACAAATTGTCATATAATTACAAACACATACTATTGTGTGATACAAAACATACCACACATTCTCAAACTTGGAGAAAATCAGGCTGATTTTTATTCACTGTATATCTATCAAACCACAAGATGATTACATAATGGATGGATGGGTTTACCCACTGTTACTGAGCATAATTGGAGGTCCTGCTGCCATAATCTTTAGAAAATGGTACAGTAAGAAAGAAACCACACCAAGCAAATTCAGAGATGCCGGAACATATGTACGAGATGATTCTCTGTACTCATATGATGACGAAGAAAAAGATTCAGACAAATCAAGTAAAAACAAAGATAGCTAATGTTTATCATTATGATTTACACCCAATGCACATGACACAACCATTTTTATAATTGCCAATTACAAAAATTACTAGATGTCTGTTTCAGAATCAAATTCTATTGCATGTTCTCTGTTAATTGACATGAAAGGATGCCAAGAGATCAAAAAAACCAAACTTGGAACCCAGTACTCTATAGATCCTACCAAAGAACCCAGCATAATCTTCAAGGATTCGGTAGGAAATAAGAAAGAAATGAAATTCAAACAAAACTGTACAGTTACCATTACGCATGAAAAAATACTATACAATAGAGACGACGTGATCATAAAGGCGGTATGAGCACCACATTATGAAAATACTTATTGATACCAAAAAACAGACGTAGCCATGGAAAACCTGCTTAACAATGAAGAGATAGACTGGCTGATAAAATTCCTATCTGGAAAAGGCAGCAACAACGAGATGATTGAAAAAATAGTTAGGATAACAACCAAACTTGAAAAAATGAAGCGACGATAAACATCTATTTTTCGAATTTGTACAATTGACATATCATCACATCTAATTTTCATGGCATAAAGTTTAATTCAACAACCAGAACAAAATCAGAACATGAGAATATTACAATTACACTGTGATTATGTCGAGTATACTCCAGTAAAAAAGGAGATCAGGTCTGCAGAAGATCTTGATCCTCAATCAAAACGCTTGGAGGAGATTGTAGTTGCATTTGTAGCAGTAGAAGAATCAGACAATGTTGAAGTTGCAAAAAAAGCAATAAACGAGATTTCAGAATCAATGAAAAAAATAGGCTGTTCCAAGTTATTGCTGTATCCTTATGCCCACCTAAGTTCGAAACTTGCTTCTCCTACGACGGCATTACTGGTATTACAAGAAATGGAAAAAAATGCCACCGGACTTGAAGTTCACAGAGCACCTTTTGGATGGACAAAATCATACAAGATTCAAGTAAAAGGACATCCTCTTGCTGAAAATTCAAAAACAATTACAGCCGGAGAAGAAAAGGAATCATCATCAAATGCATTAAAAGCAGAATCCAAGATCCAATCTTATTGGCACATACTTACACCAGATGGACAGCTTCATGACATTAACAAATTCAATTTTGCAAAACATCAAAACCTTGAAGTTTTAGCAAAATACGAGGCCGCAAAGAAAAGATCAGTAGATGAACCACCGCCTCATGTGAAATTGATGAAAAAATTGGCAATTGCAGATTATGAACCCGCATCAGATGCAGGAAACATGCGATTTTATCCAAATGGCAGATTGATGAAGTCACTCATAGAACGATACGTTACAGACAAGGTAATGGAATATGGAGGATTTGAGGTTGAGACTCCAATCATGTATGACTCACATCATCCAAGCATGGAAAGTTATTTCCACAGATTTCCTGCCAGACAATATAGTATTGATTCAGAAGGAAAACATCTTTTCTTGAGATTTGCTGCATGTTTTGGACAATTTCTAATGGCAAAAGATTTCCAGCTATCCTACAGGAATCTTCCCCTAAAACTATACGAGCTTACAAGATATAGTTTCAGACGAGAGCAATCAGGAGAACTGGTAGGCCTTAGAAGATTGCGTGCATTTACCATGCCTGATTGCCATGCAATGTGTAAAGACATGAATCAAGCAAAAGAGGAATTTAGGAAAAGATTTGATTTATCAAGAGATGTTCTAAAAGGCCTGGGCATTGAAAACGATGATTATGAAATGGCAATCAGATTTACTGAAGAATTTTACAATGAAAACAAGCCATTGATTCAAGAATTGGTATCAAAGCTTGGAAAACCAGTTCTTGTTGAAATGTGGAAAGAGAGATTCTTTTACTTTGTACTCAAATGGGAGTTTAACTATGTAGACAATCTTGGAAAAGCTTCTGCATTATCTACTGATCAAATTGATGTAGAAAACGGTCACAGATACAAGATTGATTTCATGGATGATGAAAACAAGCCGCAAAATCCAATAATCTTGCACAACTCTCCAAGCGGTGCAATTGAGAGAGTCATGTATACATTGCTTGAAAAGGCCGCCAAGGACCAAAGAGAAGGACGAAAACCAATATTTCCACTGTGGCTTGCACCCACTCAAGTACGATTGATTCCTGTCAAGCCAGAATTTCTAGACCATTGTGAGAAACTTGCAGATACCCTTACTGAAAACAACATTCGAGTAGACATTGACGATAGAAATGAGAGTGTGGGAAAGAGTATCAGAGATGCAGAGACTGAATGGATAAGATACATAATAGTAATTGGCGAAAAAGAAGTAAACTCTACTACTTTGTCCATACGAGACAGAAAATCAAAAGATCCTCAAAATCTCTCAGTAGAGGATTTCATTGCAAGTATCAAAGAAGAAACAAAAGACAAGCCATTTATGAGAATAAACATGGGTCGAAGTTTGTCAAAAAGACCACAAATCATGGTCTAGCAAAAATCATGATGCCCTCAAGTCTCTTGGATCAATTTGTAATGATTTGTTGAAACACTCTAACGCTTCATCATACCTTCCAAGTGCACGAAGTACAACTCCTTTTTTGTTTAACAAATCAGGATTATTCGGATTTGCAACAAGTGCTTTTTCAATATCAATCAGCGCTTGATCAAAATCTCCGTCTTCTACAAGTTGAGATATTCTGAGAACAATTGATGCAATTTCTTTCTTCATTGATGGTATAATGGAGTTTCTGCCTTAAGTTACTTGCGGGAGATATTCATTGCAATTACTTCAGACATTAGTTTTGCAGCAACTGATGCTGTTGCACCATTATCATATGGGGGACATAATTCCACAATATCCATGCAACGAATAATGTTGCCTTCTAATGCATATATCATGTCAAATAATTCTCTAGATGTTATACCCATAGCCTCTGGATTTCCTACACCAGGTGCAAATGCAGGGTCAAGCACATCAAGGTCTATGCTCACGTATATTTTATCAAAAGTAGACATGAAATCTTTTACCATTTTTGGACCTCTTCCTTCTCGTATGTCCTTGTCTGTTACTGTGTTTATCTTGTGTTCTGTTTTAAATGCAAGCTCCTCTTTTACAAATGATCTTGCACCCACATGAACAATATTTTCTGCTCCCCTCTTCTCAACAATTCTTCGAAGATATGCTGCATGGCTTAGTTTGATATCAGCATAAGAGTCTCGAAGGTCATAATGAGCATCAAACACAATGTAACCAGTCTCTTTTGGAAATGCCATGTATGTACCATATGTTATCAAATGCTCACCGCCTAGAATTATCATTTGCTTGTCTCTTGCTGCAAGCTCACCTGTAATTTTTCCAATCATATCAAGCACCTCTGTTGCAACCACCGTATGATAGGTATTTCCAAGATCTTCTATGTTGACACTTTCCAGATCAACATTGAATCGGGTAGAGAATATTTCGATATTGTTAAAGGCTTGTCTTACTGCGTCAGGGCCAAATCTTGTTCCAGGTCTAAAAGAGTGAGTAGAATCAAAAGGAATTCCATAAACTATTGCAGATACTTCTCCGTCTTCACTTGGACTGGTAATCAACGGATTTCGATTCATGTATAAATCAAGAAAGCTCATTTGTGTATCGCTCATTTTATCGTGATATAATAATATTTACACTGAAGATTTAATTTCATATTTTTCAAATTTTATTCCTAGTATAGAATCTGTAAATAACTGCAGATGTGCCAGACCCAACAAAAGTTGCAGTCAAATACAACCAAAGATCATTTACATATCCTGATACCAATGCTGGTGCCAGAGATCTTGCCGGATTCATCGATGCGCCAGAAACAAATGCTAAAAAGAAAATATCAAGACCTATCATGCAGCCAATCATAATACTTCCAAATCCTCGAAATCCCTTATTGTGTACAACTAACAAAATCACAGACATCAATAACGCAGTGGCCAAAACTTCAACCCCAATGATTAATGGTATCGGATAATGATAATCAGGTGCATTAGCACCAAGATTTGCCTCTGTACCTAGGACATATTTTACAAACAAGCTTCCCAATATGGCCCCAATTATCTCAGCTCCAAGATACAGCGGAAAAAGACGTCTGGGAGTATGCCTAGTTATTAGAAACCCAACTGTTACTGCGGGATTAAAATGTGCCATAGATACTTTGGCAAACAAATACACCATTAAAGCAACTGCTATTGCAGGAGCAAGTGCTACAAACCACAATCCAAATGTTCCCGTATATCTCACATCTAACACAACAGAGCCTGTTGCAAACACCACAATCACAAATGTACCAAGCAATTCTACAAAAAACCTCTTTTGGTTGGAAGTCAATCTGTTAATTAGATTCAATCTTTGTGACAAGCTCCACTACCTTTTCTTCTATCTTGTTTCTAATTTCTCGAACTTTTTCTATAGATTTGCCTTTTGGATCTTCAATACCCCAATCTTCAAACTTGCCAACAAAGATGGCAGGACATTCAGTTTTATCAATACAGCCCATGCCTACATTCAACCATGAATCACGAATCAATTCTTCTGATAATTCTTTTGGTTTTTGTCTACTAATGTCTATTCCAATTTCTTTCATGACTTGTACTGCAACAGGATTAATCTCTGGCGTGGGCCTAGATCCTGCACTAACCGGAGTCCATCCTTGTGGAGCATATTTTCTAAAAAATCCTTCAGCCATTTGACTTCGTCCTGCATTTTCTACACACATGAACAAGATTTTTCTTTTATCAGTCATTTTATTACACTATTTCATATTCACACATAGTTATATGCCAAACAAAACACTCAAAGACATTTACAGGATAATTTTCTAAAATTTTCATTTGCTTTAGTGTACTTAGTAAACCATTTAAGTTATCAAGTAGAAAGCAATGCAGTTGGTGTAACATTGGAAACTAAAAGGAAACGTATTCCCATTGTCAAAGAAGCATGTAATTTCAACGGATATGATGTTGTTTCATTAATGTCTGAAACATCGAAGATTAGAGAATTGATAACAAAGAGATCAACGCTTGAAATTTTAATTCCAATGTGTTGCACAACCAAACCTGTAAGATACAAAGAATTCAAGCAAGTTTTGAAAGGAACCAGTAGTAGGACATTATCTACAAGGCTAAAAGAACTTGAAAAGAACGGAATCTTGCAGAGACTGTCTTATAATGAGATCCCGCCTAGAGTAGAATACAAATTAACCACCAAAGGTCAGGAGCTAGTCAAATCCATGATAGAATTATTGTCATGGATGAGGAAATGGTCCAATTCATAACAATTAGACAAATCCTAGTTGTATAGTACCTGTTTTGCGATCTGATTACACTTGACATGAATCTGCTCGTCGCTAGATTTCCTGCATAGCGAGCACACGAACTGGTTTACCATGCTACATACGGTGCAACGTTGGAATTCTTCCATTATTACTCCACAGTTTCTACATGAATCTCTTCGCATAGTTGTAATTTCTATAACTTTCTTTATAAATTATAGCACTCATTGATTTGACACATGTGAGTAAACATTTGACTAATTTTTTGTTTTTAATAGCAAAAAAGGCAGAATTAACAACAAAAAGCGATCATGAAAACACAGTCATCATCAACATTTTAGGCCAAGGATTTTCTATTTCCAGAAGAACTGGTCCAAACCAGTCTGTTTTGGCGCCCCAATTAGGCTTGCAAAATCAAGGTCCATTGATGACAGAATCTGATCAAATGTGCTTTCCATAAATTCCACATATTTTGAAGTATCAACTTCATCAGGTCTTGCAAGTTCCACCGGTTTGACCCCCGGTTTGTTTATTATTTTGACATATGCTATGATATCGCCTTTTTTTATTTCTCTTATCTGTTCGAGCAATTTGGCTGCCCGGATATGTTGTGGAACGGTCTTGACATATTCTGACGGTGATTTACTAATCATTACGTGAAAAGCAAGATCTGCAAGTGGAATCTGTTTTGCTTTTAATTTCTTGGCATAACTTGATATCATATCTCCTATCTTTGTTTTTGACTGGGCAAACTCCTGTTCATTTTGTACTTTGGATAGTATCTCAAGTATTTCATAAAAGAGATTTTTAATAAATGGAGGAGTATGTGATTTTTTTCCAGTTAGCCCCTTGACATCTACCTTGCCATCCTTTTGCACACCAAGATAATTTTTCTTCCTGGTGCTAAACACAACATAACGATATTCCTTGTCAAGATCAAGATCTACTCCAAATTCTGTCTTTGCCCACTCGACTACTTTTTGTACCTGGTCTCTTGATGGTGCTTTGAGAAAAAGAGAATCAGTGTTATGCAACAAAACATTTCCCAATCCACCACAAAAATGGTGATTCTTTGTTTCTAGATCATACACATATCCATTTATTTGGAATTTTTCAATTTTTTTAATAATGTCAGATTGTTTTATCCTAGGATCGGATTTGTCTTTTATTATTCGTAGTCTGCAAACATTTGTTTTGTCTTTTCTTATCTGTAAAGAATATTCTAATCCAAGTTGTTCTAGTATTAGAATGACTCCTGCCATAACAGTCTTATGAATTTGATCAAGTATTGTCAATCCATCAGAATCAGTGTGTCCATCCCCATCTAACATGCCTTGGAGGAATTCACTCTTTGTCTCAAT